>PNBM01000362.1:192-33628 GCA_003135995.1 Ignavibacteriota bacterium
TCGGTCACGCCTATTGTTTGTTTTTCCGGGCGAAGGTCAACCATTACGGTTAATGTTCCTGTAGTGAATTTTTTCGATTCATTAATTTCACCTTTAACCGGGTCGTACCGTTCACAAAAATATAATTTATTTCCACCTGTAGCCAGGCTTTTCAATTTATTACAACCGAATACTACTACTAATAAAATAACTAAAGCTGTAACGAACTTAAGATTTGAATAAATTTTTTTCATAGTAATTTTTTTTAACTTAATATAAATATTATTTAAATTGTTGTAACCCTTCTACGTTTCCCCATAAGCCGCGGTTATTCTCGCATGCTTCTTTTTGATATTTTCTTAGTTCTTCAAGTTTCGAAACCGGAAATTTTTCATATACCTGACCATAGCCGTCTTTAACTATTTTTCCATTTACAAATGTTCCGTCTTCAAGATATATCCATCTTAATAACCTGTTGTACCTGTCCTTATCTTCGTAATTCGGTTCTTTTTCAAGATACACTTTCTTTCCTTCAACAAAATTTTTTACATAATCGCTCGCAAGCTGTCCGAGTTTCTGAATTGTTCTCTTATCCTGATGTGTAATTTCCGCATCATTATCAAGTTTCTTAGATTCAAATTTCTCGGGTGTATCAATTCCAAGCAGCCTGACACGCTCACCATTTGATAATAAAAAAGTGTCTCCATCCACGACCCTTTTGACAATAACGGCTTCCCTGTTTTCATTTTCAACTGCAATGTAGTTTGTTCCTTTTCCTGAAGAAAAATATAAATAATATAATCCGCCCGCTATTATTATTAGCGAGAAAATTCCTGATAATATTTTGAACGGAAGCTTTATCATTTGTTTTTACTTATATACAGACACCGGGATTAATATATAATATCTAAAATCAATTTTCGGTTCTCTGAAGCTTTGTTTGTTATGTCAAATGCCTTATTTAAATGCTTCTCCGCGTGCAATATTTTAGCTTCGTCTTCTGCAAACAATGTATATAAGATATCTCCCTTTTCAACTCTATTGCCGGATTTTTTATTTAAAATAATTCCGGCAAGATAATCTATTTTATCGCTAACTTTTTTTCTTCCACATCCGAGTTCAATAGAAGCTAAACCGAATTTATATGCATTTATTTTACTAACGTAACCGGAAATATCGGCTTTTACTGCTTTACTGTATTTCGCCCGTTTAAGATCTTTCCAATCATTAATGTATTTTATATCACCATTTTGTATTTCGACTATTTCAAGAAATTTTTTGTAAACGGAACCATCTTTTAATTTTTCCCGGGCGATTATAATTCCATCATCTATGCCCGATACTTTTCCGCCGAGTTTCAGCATTGCACCCGCTAACGTTTNNTCAGGTCGTGTACAATTTTCCCGTTCATCAGTTCAATACACTCTTCAACTTCAAGCCAGTTGCCGATTTTACAACCGAGCGGTTCATGCATATCCGTTAATATTGCGATTGCCTTTTTACCGAATTTTTTTGAAACTGAAATTAAATATTTCGTTAGTTTCAGACTTTCATCATAATCAGGAAGATTTGCTCCAACACCGATTTTAATATCGAAGACTATTGCGTCCGAACCTTCCGCAAGTTTTTTACTCATAATGCTTGCGGTCACCAGTGAAACATTTTCTATTGTTGCTGTAACATCTCTCAGCGCATATATTCTCTTATCTGCTGGTGCAAGTTCAGACGTCTGTCCTATCATTACCACACCTGTCTTTGAAATTATCCTTTTATAATCTTCAATTGAATAATGAACTTTAAAACCGGGAATCGATTCAAGTTTATCGAGTGTTCCTCCCGTATGCCCCAATCCTCTGCCGGAAATCATCGGAACCGCGATTCCGCAGGATGCAACAAGGGGTGCCAGAATTATAGACGTTTTATCACCGACTCCGCCGGTTGAATGCTTGTCAACTTTAACTTTATCAATAAAATTTAAATCTACAATTTCCCCGCTTTTTAGCATTACTTCGGTAAGCTCAAATGTTTCTTCTTCATCCAGTCCGTTAAAATAAATGCACATTAAAAATGCAGACATCTGGTAATCCGTTATATTTCCATCGAGATAACCATCTATGAAAAATTCCATTTGTTCTTTCGACAGCTTCTTATTTTTCTGCTTTAATTTGATGATTTCAACTGCATTCATGCATTCAAAGTAAAAAAAATTAATACTTTAAACAATGTTAAATAAGTTGGGAAACGGTAATATTTACGATAATAAAATATTTTTAAAATATTATTTTAAAATAAATTTAAATTTATTTAATAGAATTATTTTTCAGGTTTGGATGATGTTTGAAAATAAGCAAATAATTATTAAATAGAGATATTTGTAATCATAAATATAATAAATTATTGTTAATATTCCATATATTAATTGATTTAACAATATTATAAACTGATTGGATAAATATTTTTCTAATTAATATTAATAAAATATTAATTAAATTAAGAAAATTATTTCTTAATTTGAAATATCCATTACGAATTTAGAATTATGTTAAAATTTTATATTCATGCATAAACTTAATTCTGCACCGGCATTTAAATTTGCNNAATCCTGATTTTATTTCTCATATATTTTCATATTAAAAAATTTGGAAATAGCTCATTGTTAATTATAATATCAGCTGTTGTAATTTTATCCGGAATAATCAAATCCAATTTCGATTTTTTCATAATCCCCGATAATTCAATTTCGAATATCCGGAATACACCATATAAAAGCGAATCCCGCCTAATCGGAATAATAGATGACCTGCCTGAAAGTGATAGTTCGAAAATAAAATTTATAATTAAATGCAAATCCTGTTCAAACGGTGATTCCCTTATAGATGTCGAAGGTTTGGTACTTGTTACAATAATTAAAGATACAACTAAAGGAATTAATGAACCTGACCCCGAACTATCCGCCGGTGATGAAGTAAAACTTTTCGGGAAACTTTCCGAGCCAGCGGGTGAGAGAAATCCGGGTGAATTTGATTACAGGAAATATCTGGAACCTCACAATATTCATAAAATATTTTATGTTAAAGGAATTTATAATGTTGAAAAATATTCTTCGGGAAATCTAAGTTATTTATATCAGAAAATTTTATTTCCTGCGAAACTTTTTGCCAATAAAAACATAGAAACTTATGTTCGCGGTGATGAGGGGGCTTTCCTTAAAGGGCTTGTAACCGGAGACCGCGGTGATTTCACAAAAGAAATGAAAGACTATTTTATTAAAGCGGGTGTGATGCATCTTATTGCAGTTTCGGGCTTGAATGTCGCATACATAATTATTTCGATTACGTTAGTTTTATCTTTATTCAGGATTCCCCTGATTCCAAAAACAATCATAACAATTTTAATAATAATTTTTTATTGCCTCTTTACAGGATGCCAGGCATCGATAATACGTGCTTCCGTGATGGCAATTTTGGTTCTGATAGCTTATATTATTCAGCGAAAAATTAATTTTTATAATATTGTAGGTATTGCGGCTTTGGTTGTTTTAATTTATGATTCAAAACAATTATTCGACGCCGGATTTATTTTATCTTTTTGTGCTGTTCTATCGATGGTATTTTTTTACACCCGGTTCGAAAATATTTTTATCAGCAGGTTCGAATCCTGGAAAAAAGATTTGAGAAAATATTTTTATTACTTTTTAGTCTTATTTTTTACCTCACTTTCCGCTCAAATCGGAACCATACCCATAACAGCTTTATATTTCGGAAAAATTTCCTTAATATCGCTTGTAGCAAATTCCATTGCCGTACCGCTTTCAAATATTTCTCTTGCAATCGGATTTTTTCAGATTGTTGTTGCAACATTTTCTTCATACCTGTCTTCTGTTATAGGGGAGACAAATTCACTGCTTTTGTGGTTTCAGCTTATATTTATAAAATTTTGTGCCGGTTTCGATTTTTCTTATTTTGAATTTTACAAATTCAATACTCTCAACACTATTATTTATTTTTTTATTTTAATTTATATAGTATACTCGAATTTTAAAAATTTACATTTCCGGATTTCAATCTCGTTGTTAATATTAATCTTTACAATTTTAGTTAATATAAATTTTCATAATAATTTAAAGATTACATTTATAAGCGTCGGGCAGGGAGAATCCGCCTTAATTCAAACCCCGGAAGGTAAAAATATATTAATCGACTGCGGTCCTCTAAGAGCAGATTTTGATTCGGGAGAAAATATTATTGCNNCCCTACCTGAAAAGAAATGATATAAAAAATATTGATTTGTTAATCCTCACACATAATCATAACGACCATGCAGGCGGATCAAATTTTATTATAAAAAATTTTTTCGTCAAAAAAGTTCTGATAAATTTTGATGATTATAATATATATTTTGAAAAATTGTTATCGCCAAGGAATTTCGAATTGCAAAGTATTAAATGCGGTGATGTTATTAAAATAGATAATCTCAAATTATATGTCTTATACCCTTTCGACTCGACCAGAAACGGAAGTCCATTAGTTATACTGATGAAATATAAAGATGAAAGTATTTTGTTTACAAGCGATATCAGCAAAGATGAAGAAAGAAATATTTCCGTGTTTTATGGTGATTTTTTAAAATCGAATATATTGAAAGTGTCACATCACGGAAGTAAAAATTCTTCCTCTCCCGAATTGTTGGCTAAATGCCGACCCGAATATTCTGTAATATCATGCGGATTGAATAATAGATTTAATCATCCTGCTGCCGTTACACTTGAAAAACTCGAATTTCTGAATAGTAATATATACAGAACAGATTTAGACGGTGCAGTAATTTTTGAGAGTGATGGATATTCACTTAAGTTAAAAAACGAATAATTCGTAATTATAACTATTTAAAATATTATTTCGTTTTTTTAATCAAAATTGAAGGCAAAATATTATTATTTTAAGCTATAAATTTTATATTGATTTTAAATTTATAATTTCTAATAATTAAGGATATTCAAATATTTAGATTTAAGGAAGAACTATAAAAAGAAAAATTAAATTTTATTTCCAATAATATGAAAAACAACTTAGCAACATGGGATATATCAGAAAAAGATTATCCGAAAAACGGAAGCCAAAAAGATAAATTAAAATTTTTTGTGAAGTATGCGATACTTGCTCCTTCCGGTCATAATACACAGCCGTGGTCATTCGGATTGGATGATGAAGCTATGGTTATCAACGTATATGCAGACAGAACGAGAGCATTACCGGTTATAGACCCGGATGACAGGGAGTTAATAATCAGCTGCGGAGCTGCAATAGCGAACTTAACAATTGCTATGAAGTATTTTGAATATATACCGGAAATAAAATTTTTTCCCGATATTGCTGATAATGATTTGCTCGCATGTATAAGACCATTAATGGGATATGAACCCGCTGAAAATGATAAAAAACTTTTTAAAGCAATTAAGCAAAGGCATACGAACAGGCTGCCTTTTGCTGAAGATAAAATTGACCCTTACTTATTACAAAAATTAGTAAGTGTGGTAAGCGAGGATAGAATAACTTTGTTCGTAATCGATAACGATGAAAAACGTGAAGAAGTTATTAAGCTAATTGAACAGGGTGACAGGCTGCAGGCTGCAAACAAAAGCTTTTGCAGGGAGCTTGCTCAATGGGTACATCCTAACAGGAAAGACAGTAAAGACGGTATACCCGGTTATGCATTCGGGTTGGGAGACCTTGTTTCTTTCGGAACTCCGTTCTTTATCGGAAATCTGAACTGGGGTGATATACAGGCGGGACGTGACAGGAATCTCATTAAAGGTTCACCTGTTCTTGCTATACTTGTCAGTAACAGCTATAACCCGCTGGATTGGTTAAATACAGGTATAGCTCTTGAAAAACTTTTATTGAAAGCGGCATCGGAAGGAATTGCCGCATCATATTTAAATCAGCCGGTTGAGATTCCCGAGCTAAATGAACAATTGAAAAATATGTTGAATTTAAAAGGACATCCGAATTTAATTATTCGCATGGGCTATGGTAAAGAAGTGAAACCAACTCCCCGAAGGGAAGTTGATGATGTTATTAAATGAAGTTCATAACATTAGATATTAGTTCTTTAAAGTCTTTCTCGTATGTAGTTATACAATTTATTTGTATAGGGATTATTGCTTTCACAGGGAAAATATTACCTGAAAATATTTTTTTAATTTTTGTGGTAATCCTTTTTTTATTAATAGGCATTTGGGCAATGATGGTTATGAAATTCAATTTTAATATCTCTCCTGAATTAATTGAAGGAACAAATCTGAAAACATCGGGACCCTACGGTTTTATAAGACATCCGATGTATTTATCTGTGCTGGGAATCACATTTAGCTGGTTGTTAAACGAATGGAGTTATTTCCGGTTAATTATCTGGCTGATTTTATTTATTGACTTAATTTTAAAAATAAATTTTGAAGAGAAATTACTCAATAAAGCATTTAAAGATTTCAAAATCTATAAGAGTAAAACAAAAAAACTGATACCCTTCGTATTTTAATTCAATTGAATAATTATTTGGATAAAATAATTGGTATTTAATAAACCGGAACGGTAATAATTGCATTTTGTTTTAAGAGTTGATATAAACACTTATTTAATTATTATTTATAAACCAAACTTTATTATATTATGCCAAGTTCAGCATACATGCATTTAATGTTAAATCATATTCCGGAAATTGGTACGGCAGCTTTATTAATTATTTTTTTATACGCAGTTTCTGCGAAAAATGATAAGTTAAAAAAGTTTACATTAGTTTTAATTATTTTAATGGCATTTCTCACCATCGCAGTATTAATCACCGGTAATAACGCCGAGGGCAGCGTCAAAGGGCTTGATGGGATTATTGAAGAAAATATTGACCCCCACCAGGACTTTGCTACAAAGAGTTTTATTGCAATGGAAATATTAGGGGCTGTTGCTTTGACAGGATTAATTATTTTCAGAAAACCGAAAGAATTGCCGATGTGGTTTTCTATATTAACATTATCATTAATGCTGATTGTCAATGGAATGATGTTATATACTGCTCATCTTGGCGGAAAAATTTTTCATAATGAGATTATGCAGGGAAATACTAATAATAAAGTAGATAAGTGACGATTGTTAGTTAGTTAAAGGAAAAAGGTGAAACCTGAAAAGTGAAAGGTGAAAAAATTCTTTTTTCTACAGATGGAAATATTATTCTTTTAAGTATATTATAGTAATAAAATTTATTAGTCTATATTTGTACAATACGCTCTACTTTCGAATTTCACTTTTGACTTTTCACGTTCACGTTTCTCATTTCATGTCCTACGTCTCTCGTTTCACTTCTCACATTTCACGCTCTCGTTTCACTTTTCACGTCTCACTTTTCACACTCTTTTTAACTTCCTCTTAACAATACGAACCGTTTACAAACTAAATTTTATTTTATTGATAATTTTCCTCATATCCTCAGGCAACGAAGATTCGAAATGCATTTTCTCTTTTGTTCTCGGGTGAATAAATCCTAAAACCCTCGCATGCAAAGCCTGTCTTGGCATTACTTCGAGTAGGTTAACTATTTGTGCTTTTATTTTTGATGTCAGATTAATTGAATGGGGCTGCCTTCCGCCATACGTTTCATCGCCGAATACTGCATGCCCGATAGATGAAAGGTGAACTCTGATTTGATGCGTTCTGCCCGTCTTTAAAATTAATTTTATTAAAGATAAAAATTCATATTCTTCAATCACTTCATAGTCAGTGATAGCAATTCTGCCCGTAGTTTCATCGGGATGAAGAACTGCAACCTTTTTTCTGTCGCGTTTATCCCTGCCAAGCCTGTTTTCTATTGTTCCTGATTTTTCTTTCATCAAACCCCAGATGATGGCATTGTATTCTCTTTCTATTGTGTGTTTAAAAAACTGCTGTGAGAGCAATCTGTGTGTTTCCTCATCTTTTGCAATTACAAGCAAACCGGATGTGTCCTTATCGAGCCGGTGAACTATTCCCGCCCGTTCAAAACCGTTTATATTCGATAGCGATTCGTTTTTTTGCTGAGCATAATACATCACAGCATTTACAAGAGTTCCGCTGTAATTTTTATAAGCAGGATGTGTCACCATTCCCGCGGGTTTATTTACTATTAAAAAATATTCATCCTCAAATATTATATCTAATGGTATATTTTCCGCTAAGATTTCCTGTTTATCGGGTACGGGTAGTTCGATTTCGATTTCATCGAACGAGCGAAGTAAATAATTGGATTTTACAAAATTACCGTTTACAATCACATTTCCGAGATTTATTGCCTTTTGAACCTTTGTTCTGGATGCATTTTCGATAAAGCCCGTTATATATTTATCTATGCGGGTTCTTTCTTTGATATCAGGAACCGAAAATTTATAATTTTTCTGCAATTAAGTAGGGTTTTGAAAATATAATAAATAAGCGTGAAACTTTTTTTTCCGCTTTACGAATATTAAACAAAGACAATAGAAAATAAAACATCATAGGAGAATAAGAAATGAAAAAATTAATTAACTTAAACTGGATTGCGATGCTAATAATCGCTTTAATTCCGTTAGCCGGAGTCAAAGCTAATGAAAGAGTAATGGTAAACGCGGGAACAGTGGAAAGCCTTAATAAACAACTTTATGTTGAATTAAAGGACGTTATGTCATTACCCGTAAATCTTGTTTATCAGGATAAAGACATAATAGGCAATGCTTTCGCACTTATTAAAGTCAATAAAGAAGGAAAACTTGAACTCGTCGGTGTAAGCTCGGATAATGAAGTTCTGAAAAAAGTCGTGACGGAAAAGATTAATTCAAGAAATATGTGGACAGACAGAAAATACGCGAATGCAATTTTCAGATTTAAGATCGAGATGATTTAATTACTGCATCTATCTCAACAATATAAAAAATTATTTCTTTAAGTTATTTGTCAATCATCAGGGATTTTAGGAGTTAAAGAGTTTCCCACAACCTCCAGTAATAACGCTGCCATAGAAATGTGACGGCGTTTTTTTATGTTATTAATTTTTAACATTTCATATTAATTATAGAAATACTAAATTAAAAGTGAAGAAAGTGCATAGAAATTATGAAAGTCTGATTTATCATTCCTTTTGATTAACTACCATATATAGAAATCGGTTATACGTTTCCCTTAAAAAATAACTTGAATTTGTTTATATTAACTTATATTTTCATAACAAATTAAACATAAAAAATATGAAAAAAACTTTTTTTACTAACATTAGTGAGAAAAAGAGGTTTTTTTATTATTTGTTACTTACATCATTTGTAATAACAACTTCTTTTTACTTAGGTGGTTGTACAGCTGCAAAAGAACCTCCTCCGGTCGAAAACACACATATACAGGATTCTATCAATATTTATACTGCAATTGAGAACTCTCTAAAAGAATACAAGCACGCTCTGGTTCTGAATGAAGCTCAAAGCGAAGCAACCAAAGAGACATTTGAGAATAGTCTGACTATTCTTAAAAAAGTTGACAATCGTATTATTGATGACCCAAAATATCTCGTATGGAAAAAAGATTATGCCGAACTTTCAAAAAGCATAGTTCAGGATTATTTATTTACACAAAGTAATATTTCAGGCAAAAGTGAAGTTTTCAAGTTTGCAAAACGATTCGGCGTTGAATACGAGGAAAAGAAAGAATTTGCAGATATCGAAGCGAAAGAGGAATTGCCCAACGGAAGCGATATTCCTCTAATCAGGAATAAAGCCGTTGATGAATATATTGATTTCTTTTCCAAGACAGACCGGGGAAGAGGTTTCATTGATAAAACTCTTTACAGGTCGGGAAAATATTTTCCGATTATGAGAAAAATCCTTAGATTTTATAACGTTCCGGAAGAACTGATTTATCTTTCTGTTCAGGAATCAGGTTTGAATCCTGTAATCGTTTCAAGAGCAGGCGCAACAGGACTCTGGCAATTTATGGCAACTACAGGAAGTGCCTATGGTTTAACACAGGATGATAAACGTGATGACAGAAGAGATTTTGAAAAATCAACCGATGCTGCTGCCCGTCATCTGAAGGATTTGTATAAATCGTTTGGTGACTGGTATCTCGCCTTCGCAGCTTATAATGCAGGACCGGGAAGAGTGACAGCCGGAATCAGCAAGAGCGGTTCAAAAGATTACTGGGAAGTCAGAAATTATTTGCCGGGCGAAACAAAAAATTATGTACCTTCAATACTTGCATTATCTTTTATTTTCAGAAATCCAGGTGATTATGGTTTTAAGAATGTTGAATATGGTGAGCCTGTAACCTACGACAGGGTAAACGTTAAAGGAGAAATATCATTGACTAACATTGCAGAATATTGCAATAGCGATATTGAAACTATTCACGATTTGAATCCTGAATTAACACAGGAATCAGTTCCATCATACACTGTTCCTTATCAACTAAGAATTCCTCACGGAACTTACAATACTTTTAGTTCGAATTACAGGAAATCACCGGAATTTACTAAGAATGAATCTTTTATTCCTGAATATGCAGGTAATGAAAATAAAGGCTACCAAAAAGAAGTAGCAAATGTTACTTATGCAGTAAAAAATTACGACCCGGGTGACCCGAGATATGTTGGAAGTGTAACGGGAAAAAAGAAATTGTCTTTTAAATTCAATACTTGTGAAAACCTTTGCAGTACGGCAGATTCATTTTATGTAAGGTCTACAGATATAAGAATATGGAATAACTTTTCATATACAACTTTTCCGATGAAAGACCAGGAGCTCATTGTATATTTAGGCGATAAATCTTTTTATAAATTTACAGGAATTAAAGAACCGGTAGTGCAGGATACAGCAAAAGTTAGTATTCCAGATTCACTTTCGAGAAAAGAATTCGGGAAAGATGACAAAAAAAATCTTCCTTACGTTAAAATTGGAACAACCCCCGACCCGAAAGACAACAAAACTACTAAACCGGATAAAACAACTAAAACAGATAAACCTAATAATTCGACTCCCCAAATATATGTAGTTAAGGATGGTGATTATCTAAGTAAGATTGCTGAAAATTACAATGTGAGTCTTTCAGACTTAAAAGCATGGAATAATCTTGAAGGTGATAAAATATTTGTCGGACAAAAAATCAAAATATTCGGAGATAAAATTGTTCCTGACAAAAAAGATAAAAAAGAAGATAACACAAAAAGCAAAACTGTACATATAGTTGAAAGCGGAGAAACTCTTTCCGGCATAGCGGATAATTATGGTGTTACCGTTGATGACCTTGTTGAATGGAATAACCTCGAAAGCAATAAAATTCTTGTCGGACAGAAGTTAACTATTATTGAGCCGAAGCTGATGAAAAAAACAAATGATACTAAAAAATCCAAAACGACAACACACACTGTAAAAGAGGGTGAGAACCTGACTATGATTGCCGATAAATATGGCGTCGACGTTGAGGATATTAAAGACTGGAACAATTTAAAAAGCAATGTTATAAAACCCGGACAAACACTAATCGTTTNNTTTCCGAACCGAAAACTAAGGATACTAAAGATAATAGCAAAACAGAAAAAACATACAAAGTAAAAAAAGGTGATACATTACAAACGATTGCGGATGATTTTGAAGTTACAATTAAAGATTTGAAAAAATGGAATGACCTCGACAGCGATACTATAATGATTGGACAGGTATTAATTGTCAGCCCCAAGAAGAAAAAATAAGGAGATTTCATTCAATCAGGGAAAAATCGAACCTTTTTAAGGCAATTCTATTANNAATCCCTCTGCCAGCTCACTCAATCCCTAAATGCATAAAGCGTTTGGGGATTTTCTTTTATACTTCCATTTTTAATAGTTACCGTAACTTCGAAAGTTACCCTTCAATAAGCCATAGTTACCCAATTTCAAAATTAAATTTTAAGGAGAAATCAAAATGTTCATTACCTTATTAAAAGGCGAATGGGTCTTATACTATATGAAAAATGGAAAAAGAACTAAAATAAAGACCTACGCAAAATCAGAAGAAGAAGCCAATGCTTTTAAGGATTCTTTTAATATTGTCAAATCAGCTACTCTACCAACTGAGCTATGCCAGCAAAAGAGCAAGAACGTAGAGCAAGAGCAAAATATAACAACTAATAATGCTAATAATTTGATGCTGGTGGCAAATAAGAAAAATAAAGTTTTAAGCGATGTATTACCACTATTAATTCAAACATATTCTTATAATACGGATGGTGACAAGAAAGCCCTAAAAACAGTCGAACGAACCTGGCGATTTTTAATCGAAGCAAATGGTAATATAAGATTGGATTTTATAAGCCCGACTCATATTAATAGATTTAAAGCGTATATGAAAGAAAGGAATCCGAAAATAAAAAAAGAAGCTATTGATGTATATTTAAGATTCTTAAAGGCATATTTCAACTATTTGATTAATGAATATAAATTACTGGTAAACAACCCTGTAATAGGTAAGATTCCAAAAAGTCAGAAAGGAAAGCGTTTAACTTTTTCAGATGAACAAATAGTGGCATTATATAATATACTAAAAAACAACAATCCCACTATATTTAATAGTTTTTATATTTCATTGCATACAGGATTCCGTTTAAATGAAGTAATAAATCTTGAATGGAAGAACATAGATTTTGAAAAAGGAACAATTGAATTATATAATAAAGAGGAAATTCAATTTAAAACAAAATCAAGAAAGCCCAGAACAATTGTAATAGATTCTGATTTTAAACAATTCCTTTTGAATCTAAAAAATTCAGATGAAGGATTTGTATTGGGCAGGAAATTTCACCCTGATTATGTTAGCCACAAATTTAAACATTATTGTTCAAAGCTAAATTTTCATAAGGATTTAACTTACCACAGTATTAGACACTATTATGCATCTACTTTTATTAAATACAATCAGAACATTTATATGTTGAAGGAGATGCTGGGACATTCTAGTTTAGAAACCACACAGCTTTATTTGAGCGTTGGAATTGAAGAACAAGCCAGATGCGTTTCAAACATTTCTTATCCTGTATAATTATATTGGTATAAATTATTCAAAGGGAATGTTCAGAAATGGATGTTCCCTTTTTCTTTTCTTCTTCATTCGCAATTTCTTTCTCGTTTTCTACTAAATGATTATAAAATTTTATATGTTCGGAATTTAATAATAAATGTTTCGGAAGTATATTTTTAAAAAGTTTAAATTCATCTATAAAGCCACCATTTTCCTCAATAAATATTCCAAAATAGAAAAAATATATAATTTCGTGAAAGGAAAAACTCGAAATATAAAGGGAATTATAAAAATTAAATTCTTCAACTAATTTATTCTTTGTAACAGTTTTTAAAAATCTAATAAATTCTATTAATAAATAAGAATAGTTGGCCATAAAAGGCATTTGCGTGTCAATTATTTTACCAAAACTATTATTACAAATGTCTTTTTCTTCTTCGATTGTATTTAACATTTTTGGTGTTTGTGTATAAACACTTTTAAAATACGCATAAAATTTTCCGAATGCATTATTATATAGTTGTATTTCAGCCTCACCTAAATAAGAATTTAAAAATTCAATTAATTCTTTTCTTTTTTCCAATATTTTGTAAAATCTGCTGTCAAATAAATTACTAGTTGTTACTTTTCTTAATTTTACAGTTTCTAATGTATACCACCAAATCACAGCAAATGTAATAAACAAAACAAATAATGTTGCAAGTTCAATATGTTTTCCTCGAGTATAATTCCATAATTTTCCGATTTCATTGTTATTTATTATGTCATACCGAACCCAGATAGCTATAATGCCGAGTATTAAAACAATAATAACAAAATACCACTTATGTTTTAAATAATTGAAAACTCTTTTCATATGCAATTAAATATTAAAAATGTTATTTAAAAATATTAATAATAAACTTCCAAATTAGAAAATCATTAGCTATAACTATATTAACTAAAGAAAAAATAAAAAATAAAATTAAAGTAAATAATGTGACATTTTCTTTAATTGTATTTTGAAATCTCTTGAACGGTCTTTGATTATAACAAAATTCAAATCCCTTTGGAAGTAGTTCTAATGATGCTTTTATAAATCTTCGACCTTTGTAATTTTGGTCGAAAGGACCCCGAATTTCTATGCATTCTTCTTTTTTTAATAGTGCAACAACATACAACAACTCTTGGTCATTTTCTTCAATTAATTCATATGTATGTCGTTCGCTTTTTTCAATTTTAAATAATAATTCTTTTTTTATTTTTTTATACTTTTTGTAATTCATGAAGTGTCCTATTTTCCGTAAAATTAACAAAATTTCCCTATAAAAATCATTCCTTTATTATTTCAGTAAATTTCAATAAATTATAACTTCAAACTTAAATATTATATATGAAACACTTTAAATATTTTTTGGATTTTACGGAAGACACTGTAAAGCATTTTCAAGAAGATAAAAAATTTCATTTAGAATCTCTTGAAGAAACTAAAGAGATGGTGTTAAAGGTAAATGAAGCCTTAGATTCACTTGAAGAAGGTAATGAAGAACTAAAAAAATACCTTTTAAGGAGAAAAGAAATTTGGGAAAATAATCTCAAAGATAATAATGATGAAATTGAAAAATCAGAAAAAGCACTTGCTCATTTTATGCCAGCTTTAGAAGTTTTAAAGAAATATGAACAAAAGACTAAAGCGAAAATAGCTTAAATATTAAATGGTATTCTAAAAAGGTCGGGGGAATTTCGTTTGTTATATTAATAAACTAGCTGTAAATTTCAATAAATTATTTATTTAAATTAAAATATTATGGCAACAATAAAAGACTGTTATACTTTAGAATTATATGAAGAAGAAAAACAATTAATTTTAAATGCACTTGAAAATCACGCTACACATTTAAATTATAAATTAGCAGGTATTTACTCAGCCACAACAAAAGCAATCAAAAATATTTATGATTCAGAAGTGAAATCAAAAAATCGTTATTATGCTGGATTAACTAAAAGCAATGTTTATGATTTACCAAGAACATCCTTCTCATCTCGAATAAAAGCAGAAAAATATATTAATCATTATTTTCAGAATTTGGCCGAAATAGAAATCATTAAACTTGAAGAAATAGAAAGCGAAATCAGAAAATTAATAAGATATATAAGAAAAATTAAAGTAAATGAAATTATAAAAGCATCAAAAGAAAATTATCAGAAAATTCCACATTCACCAAATACAATAACATAAATCAGAATTTAAAATATAATTTATAAAATGGCATTATTTGCAGTTATAAGTTTCACAGAATCAAACAAACAAATTATTATAGATTGCATTAAAAATGTTTTAAAATCTGAATATGCTGTCTATAAAGATGTAGTTTTATTTTCCGCACCCGAAACTCAAAATGTTATAACAAAAATGTTCGACGATGCTTTGATTAAAAAAATTGATTTCATGGTAATTTCAATAAATCATATATCGGGTAGAGTTGATGATAATATTACAGAATTTGTAAAGAAACAAAAAAAAGTTCAAGTAATACCAGATGAAAACAAAAATTAGATTATAAAAGAACCCCGTTGATTAAAATATATATACCCATTTAAGAATTTCCAGTGGAAGTGTGGGATTCTGACCTCTATAATCATTCCTTTTTTATTTCTGTAATTTTCAATAAATTATGACTTAAATTAATTCAAAATATCATGAATAACAAAATAATTTGTGAATTTTCTTTTGAAGACCTATCTTTATTAAAAAATTTGTCTGAAAAGTATGAGTTGGAGAAGATATTGGAAATGAAAAAAGAAAATAAAAACACATATGAGAATCAATTAGTATTAAAATATTTCCAAAAAACATCTATGTATATGATATCTGTTCTTCAAAATCCAACATATAATAAAAATAATAATATTTTAATTGAATTTGAAAGTTTGCAATTAGCATTTTTTGTTGGAAGTTTAGGAAAAGAAAAAGAAAAATTATATAAACCTGAAAAAATAGAATATTACCAGAATCTAATTGATTATATTAATAAAATGAATAATTAAATGAATTAATAAATATTTCAATGAAATTATCAGTTGAAAATAAAAAATATAGAACAAATATACTAGAAAATGATTTAAATGACCGTAGCAACTTTCCTGATTTAGGGTTCGCAAAAAAACTTGACAAAATAGAAGATGAAGCAGAAATTTTGTTTAACAAAAATACTATTGAAGGCTATATTTCTTCTATGATTATATACCACCAATTAATGGATGAACTAATTAAGATGTTAATAAATTGTTCTCGTTATTATATACAATTAAGATTATTTCCTTATAAAATAAATAAACGTATTACAAAAAGGAAATTAACTAAAAATTTGCTTGAAGAATTAACAAATTTATTATTGAATCCTAAAATAGAATTATTTATAAAAAAATGTTATGAATTAAATGAACTAAGAAATAAAACTGTGCATAGATTAATAACAGTTAAATCAGTCAAATCAACCCTTGTTCAATGTAAAAAAGTAAAAAGATTATTCAAAGAAATTTTCAAATTGTTTGAAAAAATATTTCATGAAATTCTAATTTCTATGCAAAATAAAGAATATTTTAAAAACGTAGAAAAATCTTTAGGAATTGATTCTATAAAAATTGAAAAATTATTGTTGGAATTTAAAAATCAACAGCAATAATATTTTTTACTGCGGAAGTGTATGAGCATCCCCGTGCCCGTCTCCTCAACTCGGCGAGAACTTTTCATTCATACCGACCACCAAAGTTACCTGCCTATGCTAATACGGAATTAGCCAACTACCTGCATTTTTAATCAAATTTCAATGAATATAGGTAACTTTCCCTGATTATTGCCTATACTGATTATATACTGCCTATATACTGCCCTATATTTGAGCGTAAATGCGGTCTGGTGGCTTGATTTATGCCATCATTAGCCATTTATATACCCTTATTTTATGCAATTTTTGAATGTTTTTCAATGATTTGAAATGAAATAAGTGTTGAAAAAATGAGCAGTTTAAGAGTGCTGGAAAGAACGTGCGGAAGGTATAATCCCTGCCCACTTTCCTTATACTATTATATATAAACTTTTATATGAATGAATATAATCAAACACTACTTCAGTTCTGGAATATGTTCTAATATATACTTATATACTTCTGCTAGACTGAATGAACAGGCACCAGTTGTATAATTATTGTTCTTAATATATTTAAGTAAATAATCAGATTTAAAGTTTATTAAAGTGTTCTGAATTATTTTATATAATGATTTATTAATTACTTTAATATAAGCAAACATTCTATATGAATGATGGGATTGTTGTTTATTAGTTAATAGTTCACCGAAGTCTTGACCTGAACCCCATCGTAACATTTTAAAATCATATTCATTTTTATTGGGAATATAGTTCTTGTCTTGTTTTCTTATTTCAAATACTTTAACAGCATTCAGATTATATTTAATATATTTAATTGATTCAATATGTTTACAAATAATATAGCATACATTAACAATTTTTTCAGAATAATCTGGGTCGTTTGGATTCTTTCCGTTTGTAAATATAGTTTGATGCAGTTCTTCTGAATATATTATATTTAAATCTAATTTGTTTCTTAGGAAAGTGATTGGTAATATGAAGCCAGTATAGCCAGCAATTTTGTTTGATTGTTTAATAAATGCCCTTGCCACCATACTTGCCCTTCCGAATGGTGGATTTCCTATAATAAGTCTATTTTGTTTGAATGCTAAATTTAATTTTAAATAATCTGCTTTTATTATGTTCTTATTATTTTCTGGAAATAAATCATAAGCAACACATCCTTTAATCTGACTTGAGAATGCACCAGAACCCGCACTTGGTTCAATAATTTCTAATTCATTTATATTTACACCTTCTTTTTGCAGAACTAAAAATGTTTTTGTTATTAAATTTGATGCTAATTCTGTTGGAGTAAAATATTTGTCATTCGGAATAACATATTTTCGAGCTGCATATTTTGTGCAGTTGTCACCTTTTCGTTTTTCATTTTTACGCACAGGTCTTCTTCCATATTAAAAAAGGAAATGAAACCTGTTATAAAATTTATTAAATATTTTTATTATTCGTTTGGTATGTTATCGTTTGAAACATCTGTATTGTCGTTTATATTATTATCTTCAGTATTTACATCATTGTTTGAATTTGGATTCGTAATATTATTTAAACTTACTGGCGTGTTTAATCCTGGAAGTGGAGCGTAACCCATATATTTTCTGTATTCGTTCCAAGTTAATCCACCTTTTAATCCTAATTCAAATTCTTTTAATGCATCTATATTTTCGATTCTTGGCAATAAATGTCTAATAAAAATATTTTCCTTCGGGTATTGATTATAAATATATTTATTGAATGCAGAATCTATTATATGAATTTCTGGTAATAGAACATTCTTGTAATAATTTAAAGTATTTTGTTGACCTGTGGAGCGGTTCACAGTTGAAGAATCCCCGAGCATATCGCCAGGTAAAGCCCAGGGTTTCATTATTGCTTTTTCTGTTTCTTTTCGACCAGAAATAAAGTCCAAATCTTTAGCATTCCAACTTGTTGCAAATGGCTTTATTCCTTCATCTAAAAATGCTGTTTTTCTCGCATTATTTGGACCAGCAAATTGTGCGTTCCATTGTTCCAAAAATGTTCTTTTTGAATCTGCGGAATATTTTCTGNNCGTTCCTGATATCTTAATTGAGACTGGTAAAGAGAAAATGTTAATTCATTTTCATAAATAATACTTGTTCCAAAAAAATAATTTGTATTAAAACTATTATTAGCAATATTTATATTTTTTACAGGTCCAATTATTTGATTTCTTTCAAATCTATTTCCAGTAATTCTGTCTTCAATTCCAGTTATATTATTATTTGAATCTCTAATTATTTGAACTTGCATAGGATGAACCAGAACAATTTCTTTTGGCTTTCTATATTTAACGCCTCTTAGAACAACTGGAAATGCAGTTCCATAAATCCATCTGTGAAGACAGATTGTTTGGTATAATTCGTTGGCAGTCATTTCAGATGAGGGATGCAATAATAAATCAATAAATTCATGTTGATTTAATTGTTCGTTGTCCATTGCATCAGTTTTGCGAAACATTACAGGTGTGGCTGTCGCAATGTCTGAAGCAATAAAACGCATTATATTCATTGGTAGCCCTTGAATTAACTGGGTTAAAAAATAATTGCTTCTGTAAGTTAAATCGTGCCAATTCATATAAGCAACACCGAATCCTGGAATCCCTAAATTTGAATTAAATTCTTTTTCAAATGAGTTGTTTTCATTTCTTAAAAATCTGGTAATTTTATTTATTATATTCATCTGCATTCCCAAAAAATAACTGGACAACAAAATCTATTTTTATAAGCACACAAATTCTGGCGCTTCTGTTTCAACTAATTCGGAACCGATTAAATAAATAGCATAACCAAGTGAATCAACTAAGTGACCGATTCCCTTCCCTTCCCGTGATTTGTCTAATTTTCCATTGGCTTTTAAAACTGCTTGTTCAATGTCTTTGATTGTTTCCTGACAAGATTCTGAATTTAAAAGCAANNGTCCAACTTCTTTTTTTACATTTAAAACTTTGTCATTAAAAATTGAAACCCTGTCTGAATGAGTTGGATTTTGTTTTTTATAAGTGAAATTTGCTCCAGGGTAATGACTAAATAAAATGTCCCAAGCATTTTCATTATTTCCAGAAGCTAAATAACTTCTTGCACCACCTGCCGCATCCCCATACATCTCGAGATTTCCTTTCCAATCAATTTCATTTAAAAATCTGTCAAGATGTTTCATTTGATTTTGTAGATTGCAGTTTGGATTTTTAAATTCCCAGTGGCAAATTATAACCTCATTCTGAAATGAATAATCTTCTGGCAATGAAACATATTGCTGAATTACATATTTTGGAACCGACTGAAACATACACCAGCAATGCCAAGTTTGATTGAAGTCCATTCCAATAGAAAGTGGGAAATCTGGAAATATTGGAAATTCTTGTGAATGAATTTTTCTGTCGAAGTCTGGAAATGCTTTTCCGTCCATCGATTTAAATTTTGCTTCGTATTCTTGTTCAAATAAAACTGGATTTCTTTTTTTAGCTCTTTCAAGTTTTTCTTTTGTTACGAAAGGACTTTCATCACTTCTAAAAGTCCAACTTTTATATACATCATTTTCTTGTTGCCCTAATTCCCAAAAATCAAAAAAGCGATTGAAACCGCGTGGAGTAGAAATAAAAACAACTTGCGAATCTGGAGTTAAATTTGCTTCTATTGCAATGTCATAAAAGTCATCTAAATTTTTATATACAGCTATCTCATCGAGCACCACAAAATCCATACGTACCCCAACTAAATTGTCACGTTTTTCCGCTGTGAATAAATAAATAATATTATTATTCGGGAATAATATACTTAATTCATGTTCGTTTGTTTTATAGCCGATTTGAATTTCTTCTAATTCTAATTCAGTTAATTGTCGTTTTGTTTTATTATTTTCTTTACAATATTCTTCTATTCTTCTTTTGTCAATTTCAGTTAATATTTGTTTTAGCAAACGCCAATATATTTTTTTCGTATTACTAAAGTTTTTAGAAATGATATATATTTCTTGCTGTTCTAATCCTTTATTCATTGCCCAATCAAGTGCAAGAACTGAACCCAACACCGATTTACCAAAATAACGACCTGCGCAAACTATGCGAATTGGATGCTTGTCGTTATAAACTGCTAACTGCCCTGGGTGTGCATCGACGATTTTTCCAGATTTTGGAAATTCAAATTTCAACTATATTACCAATTATAAAAGAGAAGAAAACTTTGGTGTGTAAATTTTAAAGTAAACTTGAATTTAAGTCTTTGTTTGCTTTTTTTGTTATGTTTGTATTTGTTTTGTTGTCACTAATTCCTGTTAATATTTTGCTTACTTTTTCCTTCATTATATTATCTTTCCCATCAAATATTTCATCAAACCAGTCGTACATTTTTTCTCTTAATTGAGAATTTCTTAAATTTTCCCTTATGGCGTTTTCTTGAATTATTTGCAAATTTAAAAATGCAAGAATTTTTTTTACAACTGCATTCTTTAAATACCTGCAAAGTTGATGTTCCGTTATTCCCATTTCTTCTGCTATTTTTTTCTGGGTAACATTGCCTAGAACGTTTCTATAAAGAATAGTTTTTTGGTATTTGTTTTCTAATTTTACAAATTCATCAAATAAATCTGGAGGTAATACATCCAGCAATTCATCTCGACTTTGAATAACCTTAATTGGCAGGTCATCATTTTCCAATTGAATTTGAGTATTTGTTATTTCATATATATGCTGACAAAATCCACATTTACGAAGCATAGAATTACCTTCGACTGCTTCTTGACAATTTATTTTTCTACATTTAGGACACTCTATAATCATTTAATTTCCTAATNNATTTTTTTCTGCAAATTTTGAAACTATTTTTCCAGTAACTAAACTTCCCAATAAAACACCAACTAAAACTGTTATTCGGTCAAGTATGCTTAAATCAAATCCCCAATTTTTGCTTTCCAATGAAATTAGAATAAATATACCTTCTAAAATTGCAACTAAAATTAATCCCATTATAAGAGAAACACGCATTGAACTTATTTCTGGATTTTCACTAAATAACTTTTTTAAAAATTCTTTAATCATATTTTTATATTCCTTTTACTAAAATTGCACCCAATATTCCGAGCACAAACGTAAATACACCAATTATAACAGATGTAATCCAAGCAGGTCTTTTATTTATATTAATTTGTAATTCGTCAACTTTTTCTTTCATATTTTTGATTACCAAATCTGATTTTATTTCAGCTTTGTCTAGTGCTATTTTATGTAATTCAAAAGTTAAATCTACTCGTTTTCCTAATTCAATAAATTTCATTTCAATATATTCTTTTAAAGAAATTTCGTTTGCCATTAATATTTATTCCTAATATTTTAAATTACCAACTTTCTTAAAAAACTGATTCCCATTGCCCATTTGTATGATTTTGGCGAATCCAAGTGTCTATGTCTATACAACGAAATTCGAAGTCGTGGTCATAATACATCTCACCCATAAATCCAGTTGAATTTGAATGTTCAATTGTTCGCATTGTATTTATAAATCTGGATGTTGTTATATTTCCAACAATTGAATTTGCATTAAAAGTATTTACATTTGTTGTTCCAGAAACATAAAAATTTGATGCTGTAGCACTACTAAAATTTGCAGATAAACTTGCAACATTTCCTGCTGTTAATGTTTTTGTAAGGTAAATATCTTTTCCGAGAATGTCATTTGTCATTTTCAAATCGGAAGCGGTGATAGAATTTAATACAGAATTACCAGAAACATTTAAATCGCCAGTATTTGTTGTGCCATTTACATCAAGACCATCAGAAGATAATTCTTCACTTGCATATATACCTTTAGCGTTAATAGTATCAGCTGATAATCCTCTATTAATTTTAAAATTAGTTCCGTTGTCAGTAATTATTCCAGTTCCAACACTTAGTTCAGTTGCTGTTGAATATTGAATTTTATTTGTTCCCGTAATAATAGGTGTTAATACACTTGTAATTCTTTCACCTGTGCCATTAACAATGGATGGAACAATATTTCCCTTAAATTCCACACCTTCACCAAAATCGCAATTATATAAAGTTAATTCGGTCGCGTCTATACAATTAAAAATTATATTTTGGAATCTAATGTTAGTATATATAAATGGATTTTCAGAATCATTCATATATAATTCAAAACCATCATATACAATTCTACCAACTGCACCAGCACTTAATCCAGTTGTATCTGGGGCAATTTTGACACCAGCCCCCGATGCTTTAACGTGAACATAATCTTTTGGCTTTACAGACATTCCTATAACACCGCCAGCAGTTCCATTTCCTGGTATTATCGCGGTAATATTTTTATTTGATGTTGCATTAGCATTTGCATATGTTATTCCTTCGCTCCATGATGCATATACACTTCCTGTAGTTGTTCCATTTGGAATTATCCTAATAATATTCTGGCTTTCCTGATATGCACCTGAACCCATTGTGTTTATTCTTGTAGTAATTTCTGAATCAATATACCCTTTATTACTAAGATGCCAATTATTTGTAGGTGGACAACTACATATTGGTGGTATACGAGGTGACATATCCAATGGTGTAAATGAAACAATATTTTTAAATACAGTCATTGAATCAACATATTGTGTATTTGAAGATGATAATACCAAACAACTTGTAATAGAATCATCAACATATTTTTTTCTTGTTAAAGAATTATCAGTGTCTGGATTTGAATAACAAAAAGGAGNNAAGCGTTATCAAATACTACAAAATTTTCAAAACTTGCTATTGAATTAACATATTGAATATTATTTGAAGATAGTGCAAGATATCCCGTAAGTGCACCTGTTACAGAATTAATTTTATTGTCAATATATGTTTTATTCGTTAAATCATAAGGTGAAATAGGGTCTAAGTTTTGTTTTAATTGACCAGTAATATTTATTCCAATACCAGAACCAGTTTCAGATAAAATTGCAACTTGCAACGTTCCTGAAAATAATTTTGTTCCAACTACTGTTTGATTATTAGATAAATCCATAAAATAACTATCGGGTTCACCAATCCACTGCATTCCAAACCAAGTTTGCCATACATCATCAATATATAAACCACAATATTGCCAGCCTGTAATTCCGCTTGCTGTGTAATTACCTTCGTTATTTTGTTTTGTAAAACCTGAATATGAAATATAACTTCCCCAGGTATTACCAGAATATGTTTTGAAATTTACATTACTTTTTACTAAAGTTATATTAGGTGTTCCGTCGGGATTCCAAACTCTAAAAGGTACTTCGGCCATTTTATTTAATTCCTATATAAAAATATAATCGTAAACTTTATTATGAAACCTGCTTTATCCCCCAGTTGACTGGATTGCAACATCCAATATAATAAACTGAATTTGGATTTATCCAATTAAAATCATATTGAGGATACTTTGTTGTAAATTTTAAAACGAATCCTTCAACACCAACACCTGAATTTATCCCTGTTATAACATTTCTTAATTCAACTTCATCGTTTGTGCATTCAACTTCAAAATATCTCCATTCATATTCAGAATGAGGAATAAGAATTAATATTTTATTATTAACTTTTGCCTGCAATAAATCTTGAATATAAAATGTATTAACTAAACGTGATAATGATTTAAAAGACAACTCAAAATCTAAAAGAAAATATTCGCATTCATAATCCAATGCACCCCATAATAATTGTCGTTTTGTTCCAAAAAATCTTGGAATTTCTTTTATTCCTTCTTCATCACAACGGTCAAAGTTTAATACTTTTTCAATATTATAATTATCATCAGCAGTATGAATGACAGATGCCCTATTCCCATTTATATATTCTTTCATAATATATCCGAATAAAAGAAATACGAAAATTTTTATAATTATACCTGAAGTTGGAGCTCGAGCGTTGTCGTTTCTTCTTTAAAATCAATTTTCAAATTGTTAAGTCCATATATTCCATCTAAATCATTATTTGGAGCATTTACAATTCTGAATAAAGTAAGAGGATTAAATATTAATCCTTTATATTTTATAGTTAATTTTCTACTTTGTTTTTGATTTAAATACTTTAAAAAATTATTTTTAAAAATATCAGTTGTTGCATAATCAGAATATGTTTGTATTTTCCCGTCTGGTAAAATTTTATATAAACAATTTCCATAATTTCCATTGAAAGCTACATCGTTTTCGTGAATTAAATTATCGTCATTTATATTAGCACAAGCACTTTGTCTACCATTGCTAACATCATATTGCCAGCCTAGTACTCCTGTTCCACCACCGTCGACAAATAAAATTGTATCTTTTGTTAATGTATAAATATCTGCACCATAATAATTTTCAAGTATGTCTTTAACTATTTGATAGGTCCAGCAAACAGAATCTTCGGAATAATATTTTTGCCATTCATTTGGAGAAAAATGTAATCCATATAATCCTGACATTCCTACAAATGGAATATTATTTTTTGCATCCTGTCCGCCGTTTGTGAAAATATAAAATCTATTTCCTCTACGTATTGTTCCGAATCCAGAATTATTACCACCATAAAATTGTCCATCATTTATGACTATAGAATCATATTCAATTTTTGATTGTGCTTTTGAAGCTGTAAATCCATCTCCATCGAATTTTCTATAATCTAAATCAATTACATTAAAACTGTTTTCTAATTCACTTCTATTTTTTATATAAAATATTTCATTGTAATAAAAACAAATCCATCCATAAGAAAAGCATAATTTTTTTATGAATCCCCAAATATTTTCATTAGTTTGATAAATTCTTTCATAACCTGTTTTTAATAAAGTAAAATTATGATTTTCAGAATCTACTTTTTTTAATACTGGGTCTCTTGTACATATATAATCACTTAAAGAATCTTCTATCTGAAATATTGATTGATTATTTACTAAACTTTTTATTAACGTATTGAAATTTAATCTATAATTACTTGTAAAAATCATTTCCATTCCGCCTTCTAGATGTCCGCTTGTGGGTGTAAGTTTTATTTCTTGAGAAGTAGTTGTAAAAGCATAAGAATTTCCTATACCACCAATTATTTTTGAAACAATAGAAATTGAATTTCCAAAAGGAAATGAAGTTCCTGTAACAAAAGAACTATAATTATTTATGCAAGTATTTAAAATTGTTTCCTGTGGATTTGCTATTTGAACATCAAAATGATACCCATGTCTCGGTGAAGTTTTAAAAGTATATATATCTGTTCCGATTGTTAAAGTGTCACCATCTTGCACCATTCCATATTGTTGTGAAAAATTTATAGTTCCTGTTGCATAAGTTCTTATGCCAGATGTGTCATATTCCCAATTTATTTTAGCTGGGTCTAATAATTGTTTATTCGATAAATAATTTCTAAGTTCTTTTAAAAATCCTAATGCTTGAACTTTTATTTCTTTATTATCATTTCCAATTTTAAATTGTTCTTCAATAGCTTCTTGATTTACTATTCCCTTCCCGAGTAAATTATTATTTAAATCAAATATTTTTATTATATATTTTATATATGTTGTATCTTCAAATATTTTATAAAATATTTTTAAATAATTTTTATTCCAAGTTCCTGAACAAGTAAAAGTAATATCAGAATCTTCGAAAAATAAAATATTTTGTCCTGAATCGTCACTTGAATTATCAAATGAATATTCTAATTCTCCAATGTCTAATATATAATCTTTTAAATTTATAGTTTCAGTTAATTGAGGTGTTGTATCCGTTGCAAAAAAATTAACACCTGTCAATGCAGTTGTATCTGGCCATTGGTATTGTTCACAGGTAATTTTAAATTTGTTAATCATAATTAGTCAACCCTCTTGCTCTTCATATAAGATTTATATTGAGGTACTGTTTGTTTACTCCAAGAAAGTCCGTCCATGTTTGCACTAATATATACAGGTGTAATTGTTTGTTGTTTATTTCCTAAATTTCCTGAAACTAAACTTGCTAAATCTTGATTATTTACCATATATCCCGATTTTCCCATCAAAGCAAGTTCTGGTCCTCTTTCGCCAACTAAAAAAGCACCTGAATTAAAAGAACCACCTTCGGCTAATGCTCCAATCATACCTTTTGCAGCTTCAAAACCCGCTGTCGCCAATGCTATTTCAGGTAATTCTTTTATAAGAGTCGCACCAAATGACATTGTTGAATCAACAAAAACTTTTGCTATTTGTGCAAATAAAAGTGCTTGAATAAAATTAAGTGTTGATTGTAAAAGACCTTTTAATAATTCTTTAAATGCTTTTCCTGCACCTTCACCACTTGCGATTGTTTTAAAGAAATTTCCAAATGCACCAGCCAATTCGTGAATTGCATTCTTAACTTGTTCAGCTTGTTTTTTTATTCTATCAAGTGGAGAATCTCCTTGTTCCCAAATATCATGTGCTTTATTTTTATCTCCCTCTGGTATATCATAACCCTGTCTTTCATCACCGTTTTTTCCTAATAAATTTTTAACTTGTTTTGTGTATAATTCATCTTTAAGTGTGATTAATTCTTTTGTAAGTTTTATTTTTTCTTCTAAATCAGTTGTTAATGATAATTCAAGTTCAACTTGTTTTATATTTAATTTTAAATCATCTTCATTTAAATTGTGAAATAACTTATCACCCTCAAGTTGAAGATTAATATTTTTAATTAAATCGTCATCTAAAGATTTTTTTTCTGAATTAATTAATTTTAATGCTTCACCATAATTTTTTACTATTGCCCATTTTTCTTTACTTGATTGATTACTTTCCCAATCAGCTTTTGCACTTTCATATTTTTGTTTATAAATTTCAAATTGTGCATTTAAATCATCTTGTGTTAATTTTCCAGATTCTTTTTGTTGTTCTATATATAATTTTAAATTTGCAATGTCTTGTTCATCAGGAGACATTGGATTAGTTTTACTACCTTTATCTTTTTTAGTATTATTACCTCCTGGTGGCTTTTTATTATTTATAACTTCATAAGGGTCGACTTGAACAATTTTTCCATTTACAATTTTTTGAGCAGTACCACCAACTTCTTCACTTTCTTGGTCACGAGTTTTTTCTTGAGTGGGTGTTGGAATAGAAAATAATTCACCAATCCAATAGACTGCACTTTGTATCCATCCTATAAATGTTTTTACAGAATCAATAACTACGCCTAATTGAGAATTAAAAGATAAAGCAAAACTACTATTTGCAATCGTATTAAATAAATTTTTGAACCAGTTGTCGACATCTCTAAATGCACCAATTAGCCAACTTAATGCTTTCAAAATACCACCAACAATCCACATTTCAAGTTTTACAAACATCATGCCAACACCAAATAATACTTGAATAAATCCACCTAAAAATTTCATCAAATCTTGATTATCATCATAGAAGTTTTTAAATGCTTTAATTACAAAAAGGATTGCAGGCTTTAAATATTCAAATGCCTGTTTTAAAAAATTAACGCCACCTTGAACTAATGCTATTAATGTATTTTTAAATGTTCCAACACTATTAGTAATCCCCAAAATATTTTGAACATCACTTAAAAATCCTTTTCCTAAATTTATAATCGCCATAATTGCATCTTCAACGATTGGAATTATATCTTTAATCACAACTAAAAATGGATTTAAACCTCCAGCAATCATTCCCCCGACCTTTTCTTCAGTTTCATCCCAAAGATGTCCTAAAATAGATAATGTTCCTGCGAAAGTTTTTCCTTCAGCTTCAGCAAATCCACCAAATTTTTGTTTCATCAAATCAACAATTATATTTGTTCGTTCCATTCCTTGTGCAGAACTAATCATTTTTTTATCATTGTCGGTCAATATAATTCCATACCTTGTTAATCCCGTAAATACTGCTTCATTTGTTTTACCTAACAATTTTGTTACTTGGTCTAAACTTGCTTCAGTATCACCTGATTTTTTCATTCCTGCAACAACATCAAGAATGGTAGGGATTGTTTTTGCAATTTGGTCACCCGCCATTCCATATACTGTTAAAAGTGCTTGTGCATTTTCAATATCTGCTTTTTTAAACATTGTAGTTGCAGAAAGTTCTTTTGCCTGTTGAACTAATTTTGGCAAAGAATTTCCAGATGAAACATTATTTAATCCTGTTTCTAATTTTGCTAATGATATTTGATTTTTTTCAAATACTTCAAGTGAAGATTTTCCAAATTCTATAATTTCACTCGTAATTTTTTTCACGACTTCAAAACTAACAAATGCTTTAGCAACATTCATTATGCTGTCTTTAAGTCCATTCATTGTATTTTGTAATTGAGAAAATCCAGAATGTGTTCCTTTTAAATCTTGAGTAATACCATTAATTTGACTTCTTAATTGAATTTTTTGTTGAGTTAATCCGTGAAGAGTTGTTTCAAGTTGTTTAAATTCAGTTGAGGCAGTTTTCCCTTGAAGTGATAATTTAGCTAAGTCACTTTCAACACTTTTGATTTGTTGATTTAATGTTGTCCATACATTTTTATCAGATTCTAAAATTGCTTTTATTCTTATTTGTAAATCTTCACTTGCCAATTATTTTACCAGATTATAAATGTAATTGAAACTATGATTGCTAAAATATTTTCTTACATCATTTTTTAATTGTTGCCCTAATCCAAAAAACTCTCGAGGTGTTCCACCTTTATAAGAACCTGTTTGTTGGTATTTTGCGATATCTTTTCTATTGTCTGAAATATAAACTTCCCAATCTTCACCTAATTGTCGTTTTTTAACAGACTGAAATAATTGACCTGTTCGATTAAATAATTGTGTACCTTTTTTATTCGGCTGTAAAGCAGAGCCAGTATTAAAATGAACACCTGATTGAATGTTATTTTCTTGTTTTTTTCTAACAATTTCTGCAATATCTTCAAGCACATTTTCTTTTAATTTTAATCCAATTGGAATTTTTGCAATTACTTCATTTATATTTGAATTGAACTCAATATTCAAAATTGTTCTCACAATTAAAAAATCAATACAAAATCTTTATTAATTCTGACTTTGCTTATATTCACAATAATTTTCGTATTTAAGCCATAAGGAATAGTCTAAAAAATCTGACATGTCAGTATTTTCTTCAATCCAATTTTTGTCTTTATAGTACCATTTAGTTAGTTTGTAAATCATATAATCAACAAAAACAAGTTCTGGAATTTCTGAATAATCTGGAAATGGAATGTCAACACCTGATTTATCTGGAATTGTATATTTTTCTGAAATTATTTTTATATCCCTAAAATATTCGTAGTCGGTCTTGACATCATTAGAAAAAAACTGAAGGTTCCTTTAATGAAATTAAAATATTCATCATAATCATCTTGTCNNGTCCACCATCAGGTTCATAATTAATGCTTTCTGAGTTTTCATAAACAATATTACACAATTCTTTTGCATTTTCATTTTCAAGAAAAAAATCTTCAACAATTTCATTTTTCATCAATTTTATTTTACTCATTGCAATAATTACATCACCAGAACTTTCAAGAAATTTGTCCATTACTTCTTCATTCACTTTATCTTTTTTATTTGTCTTATCCACTAATTTTATCAGATTTTTATCAGAATAAAGTTTATCAACCTTGTCTCTTAAATCTTTTGGAATATATTGATTTTCAAAATCAGTATATTTTCTTGAGAATTTAATTGCTGGAATACGATATTTTTTCCAGTTCTTGTTTCTGATTTTATAAACTATATCCTTATATTTATATTCACGTCTTTCTTTTAATTCATTTGCAATTATTTCAGTTGGTGATAATATTATTTCTTCATCAACTATTTCGTCACCACTGATTTCATCTTGTTTTTCTAATTCCATTTATTTTCTCAAAATATATTATAAAAAAGAAAAAATTACCGAAACATTTTTTATCCTACCCAATCAACATATGGCTGACCAGCCGATATAGTTACTGTTGTTGCAGTTGTACTAATATTAAATCCCCCAGAGATTAAAGCGCCAGTTAAAGCAGAGGCACTAAATGTAATATCCGATGGAGCAACAGTTGAATCAAATGTGACTTTTACCTTTTCATCACCTTGTTTAACTGTTTGATTTGGGTCAACAACTACTTGAAAATAAAGTCTATGTTGTTTATAGTTTGGATTATTATTTTTGTTAACATATAAACGATAGAATTTATCTTTTGATTCATCAGGTAAATTTAAAGTTGGTAAACCTGATTGCTGTAAGTTTGTTGTGAACGAAGGTTCTCTGTCTCTGTAAACAATTAAAAAAGGATTTGTCGTGTCATCAGCAAATTTCTTTTTAGTTGCTTTGTTATTAAATTCTGAACCGACGATATATCCTAAATCATAAGATTGATTACCTGTAGCACTTAAATCTGTACCATCTTCGTTTATTTCTTTTGCTACAACTACACCACCCCATATATCGCTTACTTGTAATTTTGTTCTACTAAAATTTAAACTCATTTTGATTGATTCCTTTTGCTTAAAGATAAAAGAAAACTAATTTGAAAAGAAAAAATTTGTCTTCTACAACAATGAAGTAAGAAGTCCGTTGGTAAATGTTGCAACTTTTGTTCCCATTGTTGCAGTTGTGCTAATCCCAGAAACTCCATTTGCAGAAATTGTTCCTGTTATATTTACCGAACCATTAATTGTTAAAGAGGATGAACTAAAATTTCCATAAATTAACGGAACTGTTGAATTTGAATTATGAATATATAATGTATTTCCGTTTTTTTCTAAGCTACCAGCCATATACCCAATATGAACACTATTACTACCAGTCAATGAACTACCAGCTTTATACCCAATTATTGTATTATTACATCCAACAGTATTTGCAGTAAGAGTAAGAGCACCTATTACAACATTATAAGCTGAATTTGTTTGTTGAGCTGCTGTGTCACCAATTACTACATTATAATTTGTATTCGTTAAAAATGGGTATCCACTTGCACCATCCCAACCAATTAAAGCATTATTCCCAATTGCAATAGTGTTTCCTCCCTTCAAATCATAACCAGCTTGATATCCAATTGCTATATTATAACTACTATTTGTATTATAAAGTGAAGTAGTTCCTATTGCGACATTCCTTTGACCAGATACTGAATTTACTAATGTTTGACAGCCTATAGCCATATTATCACTAATATTTGTTCCTAAATTAAACTTACTATTAAACCTGATTGAATTGTCATAACTTGTGTTCCAAGTAAAGCAGTTGTGGTTATCCCTGATAATCCATTTGAATAAATATTCCCACTTACACTTAAATTTCCGCTTACTGATAATTTTTCTGTTGGTGTTCTTGTATTTATTCCAACGTTTCCAGTTGTCCATGGGTCTGAATTATCTGTAATATTTTTTGACCAAAAACCACACCAAGGTAAGTCAACACGACCAAGACCACCACCTCCACCAAATGGTAAAAAGTTTGAACTATCCCAATAAAGTTGTGCTATACCCCTATACACACTAAAAGTCTGACCAGCATGAATTGCCAAAGTATTTCCATCACAATGAATACCACAACTAAATCCACCGTTACCATCAGGCAATGGCCAATTTGTAGGAAAACCAATTGTATAATTTAAAGAATTTGAAGTTGTTCCAGCAAATTGTAATTGTGAATTTACTTTTACAATATCACCTGTATTACTTAATGTTGTTGCTGTTGTTGATTGTCTTGCCCATAAAGAAGGAATTGCAGTTAAACTACCAGTTGTTGCCAATCCTGAACTAAGACTATTAAGAAAATATGATGTTAATGAACTACTTGTTGCCAATCCACCTGTGCAACTTGATAATGCATATGCACTTAAATCTGAAGTTAACGCATAATTTGAATGTGTATGGCTTGATAAACTTAATCCAGAGCTTAAACTATTTAAAAAGTATGCTGATAAAGAATTTGTAGTTGCTAATCCGCCAGTACAACTAGATAATGCGTAAGCATTTAAATTTGAACTTAAACTTGTAATCGAAGAATTTAAATTTGAAGTTGAAGAAACAAAGTTTGCTGTTGTTGCATAATTACTTAAAGCAGGTGTATCTGTTAAATCATTATAAGATTTTTCTGATAAACTTGATAATGAATGATTGTGGCTTGAAGAACTATAAGCATTAAGATTCGGTAAATCATTTAAATTATTATAAGAATGATTGTGACCACTTAAACTAAAATTGCCAGTTAAACTATTTAAAAAATATCCTGATAAATTTATTCCTGTAATACTAGAATTTAAATTTGATGTCGCACTTACAAAATTTGCAGTTGTCGTAAAATTATTAAATTCATTTTGTAAATCGAGTTGATTATATATATTATCATCAATACTTCCCCAATGTCCGTTTATTCCAGAAACACTAATACCAGAAATACTTTGAATTTGTGATTCTAAATATGCTGAAGTAGAATTAGAGTCAACAATTTTTTCATAATCAATTAATATATTTGGTGGATTTATAACTGTTCCACTACCAGCAATATTTGTTCTATCTTGTAAATATTTTATCTTTAGAGCAAAACCAACTGTGACTCCGTTTTGACTAAATTCTAAAACTGCCATATTGTAAGGAAAACTTACATCAATTATTCCCTCTATATTTCCGAGTCCAGTTCTATAAATTTCTAAAATACTATCGTCACTTGAATAACATCTGTTTAAATCATATAACATATTATCAGAAATTTCTAAAATTGTATCTTGCGTGCATTTGCAATGAACTTTTATAATATATTCTTGATTATGATATTCACTGCCATTTTTTAAATCTTCAACATTTTCAACATCTTTTGCGAAATAACATG
>PNBM01000018.1 GCA_003135995.1 Ignavibacteriota bacterium
CTTCAATTAAGAGGAGATCCTTTATTCTTTCAAAGAATTCTTTTTCTGTCATATATTATTATTAAATTTCAATTGTCACAGCTCCCCATGAATATCCAACACCGAAACCTACAAGCATAACTTTATTCCGGCTTTTGATTACTCCTCTATCATAAGCATTTGTCAAAGCTATAGGAATCGTGCATGAAACAGTATTTCCTGTTTCAGCTAAATCAATACAAAATTTCTCAGTTGGAATTCCAATCTTTCTTCTTAGGTATTCAAGCATAAACTNNATAAACTGATTCGCCTGGTGAAAAATAAAATAATCGATGTCACTAATTGACAGCTTATTTGCGTCAAGATTTTTCTTTATAAGAGGAGGAACATTTTCAATAGTAAAATTGAAAATTTCGGGGCCGTTCATATAAAGATCGTTTTTTGTATAGTAATTACCATTACCATATTCTATTTCCTGGGCATATAAGTCATAGGCATTTCGGGTACCTCCGTTTTGAATAATGAGGTTATCTTTCCCTCTGCCATCCGTTCCAAGTGTGAATTCACCTATTTTGGATTGGTCATGCTTATTTATTAATGCTGCTGCTGCTGCATCTCCAAAAATGGCCCTATTTGCAACATCTTTCCTGTTTATATGTTTTGTATATGTTTCCGCTGTAATTAAAAGAAGGTTTTCTGAAATACCCGCAGTAAGTAATCCTTTAACTAGTGCAAGTCCATATATAAAACCAGAACATCCAAGGTTAAAGTCTAATGCACCTGCATTTGTTGGTAATCCTAATTTATCTTGTAAAATGCAAGCTGTAGTTGGTAAAAAATAATCCGGACTTTGAGTGCAAAAAATAATAAAATCTATGTATTCCCGATTTTTTTTATTAACTATTTTTTCAGCTGCCAGATATGCAAGGTCTAGAGCAGTTTCTGACGCACCGACAATGTGCCGTTGCCTTATCCCAATTTTATCCTGAATTTTTAAGTAATCCCAATCTGGTAATTCTAATTTTAGGTTCTCGGNNCTGGCAAATAAATGCTTATATCAAACATATTCTATTGTTCTGAAATTACTATACTTTTTATCAGATAAATCAATTCGGGCCAAAACATACGAATTTCAAAGATCTGATAATGATATGTGTTTTAGTGTTTTCTTTTAAACAAATTTAGATTTTATTGTACCAATTATTGAGCCATAGGCATAGAAAGAGCATTTCTATCGGCAAAAAGATAATATCTTACTTTTATTTAAAAAATAGGCCTCTTTGGAAAGGGAGAAATACAAATGATTTATATCTTCCTTAATTAAAACAGGGTTAAATAAATTATGGTATCTTATTACTTGAATGTTTTTTTTATTCATATNNTCTTTACAGAAAAGTTCAGCCTTTACTGAAATACTAAAGGGTATATTATCAATAAATAACCAGGAGCCTGATTCAAAATTAGATTCATCCATTTTAATAAATCTGATTGTACCTATCTGAATTGATCCACTCCAAAAGATAAAATAAAACTCAAGTTCCTGCTTTTCTCTGATTTTATATTCGCGTATCCAATCTTTCTGTTTATTAATATCACATATTGAACTATTTAAGTACCTTGCTTTGAAACTATTTCTTAAGATGCAAATAAATTCTGCATCATCATCATCTATAAGCGAAATTTTTAGGCCATATTCCTCTTCTTTTGCCTTAATCNNGAAACTTTCTATAAATTCTTATATAATCTTTCTCATCATATAATTCAGAAGCTAGTACCAGACAATTTGATCCTGATGAAAAGTTTACTATTTCACGCCAGATTCCGGGTTTAACAAGGAGACCCTCAGATGGTCGGTTAAGACATACTAACTTCTTTAAGTTTCCATCATCCAGTTTCACATCAAAACTTCCACTTGCAGCAACTATAAGTTGATAAAGTTTTCTATGTGCATGTCCCCCTCTTTCAGCTCCCCCGGGAACATCGTAGAGGTAATAAACTCTCTTAACCTTAAATGGGATCAAATCATTTCCCTCTACAACTGTGATATTCCCAGCTCTGTNNTTTTGCGAATCATGATTTTTCACACAGTTTTAAAAAAACATTAAAATCGCGTATATAGTCATTCACTGAATAATTTGTTGAGGCTAATATTAATGCGAGGGAATTAGTGGAAAAATTATCAAGACTCCAATATATCATTTTGGGTATATAAAGCCCAATATAAGACCGGTTTAACTGATACTTTNNCTTCCTCTAGATTCGCCACCGGGGACGTCATAAATCCAGTAGACTCTCTGTATACGGAAAGGAATTTGGTTTTCTTCCTCTATATAAGTGAGATTGCCTCTCTCATCTTCAATTTTTGGAAGATGAATAAACTTAGCAATGTGATTTACCTGTTTGTTCAATTATATTTGGTTATTTTATCATTGAATAGATATCCTGCATAATTTTTTGCCCTACCCTGTAGCGATAATGAGAAGACTCAAAATAATTATACTTGTTTTCTGTTATTTCATTTTTTCCTGAATAATCAAAAACATTCTCTTTTCCAAAAATATCTTTCAATTTTTGCAAATCAATAGGGTTTAATTTTTTTTGATCATATAAGGGACTGATTATGATTTTATAGTAAGTTTGTTGCTGATTAAATATATCCTTTATTTTCTTTAGTTGCTGAATATTATTAATGTCTATTTGTTCATGGCATAAAGATTCTTGTTCTGGTCTTTTATAAAAATTGTTTTTGTGCCTTTCATAATAATCTAAAGAATCATTTTTAATATTTAATTCCTGATCATCTATAAATAAATCGTTTGTAAAAGAATCATTGTGCGTTTGTCTAAAATCAAGGTAATTTAACATGTACTCACGTTCTTTCTTAAAAATTTTATAATCTATATATTTTATAAAAAATCCATTTTGAAGATATGTTTTAAAAAATGTAAAATAATATTCAACTTTAGAATTATTCGAAAGTAATGGGTGTTTAATATACCAATGTTCTTTTTTATGCGAAACGTCTTTACTGAAAGTTACATCACTACAAATAATAATTAA
>PNBM01000131.1 GCA_003135995.1 Ignavibacteriota bacterium
AACCGTTACATTTTTCTTCATCTATATTTATAATTGTTCTTTTCATTTCTGTATTTAATTATTTATATTCTTACAAAATTATTTTAAATCAACATCTCTGAAATATTCAAGAATAGCCTTTGCATCATCTTCAGATACATTTTGATAAGTCATTTGTACTAAATATTGATTCAACAATTGTTTTGCAGCCTCATTTTCTTTCGTCATTTGTACCGGGTTAAGTATCATATTCATTATCCATTCCGGTTTTCTTCGCTTTGTCACTCCTGATAAAGATGGTCCAACTATTTTGGAATCAATTCTATGACAGGGGATACATTTCATATCAAATATTTGCTTTCCTTTTTCCGATAAGTTTTTATTAAGCGGTGCCAGATTCAATTTTTTAACCGGTCCAATACCAATTTCACTATTATTTTCGGAACAACCGGTAATTATTATTAAGAACGAAATGCAGATACAAACTAAAAGTAATATGTAATCGTTAATATTTAATTTTTTCTTTTTCAAATATTATATTTTAATAGATTCTTTTATTTCATTTTCCAAAATTTTTGCTTTTGGATGCAATATGCTATTTTCGAGAAGTACATGAATATGCAGATCATTTTCAAATTCTTTTAATTCTTCGTATAGAACTTTGTATGTGTTGCAAGCGTCAGATGGGATAAAATAATTAGAACTTAGCTCCCTGATTTTGTATAGAGCATTTCCGGCACTTTCGTGTTCTCTTTCCATAACAATTATTGGGTTTGAAATGTTTCCAAACGGAGGAATTGCAAATTCCCCTGTATCATTTTTGACTTCAACGAGCTTCTTTATATACGGGAAAAGCATTTTTTCTTCTTTCATCATATGGGATTCGAGTTCAGCACTTACTTCTGCAAATATATTTTCTATTTCAATAATTTCCGGATGGTTATCGCCGTGAGCAAGATGTACTTTCTGCAAATGATCCGCAATTTTCGGAAGAGATTTTTTTACGTATGAATGATGAATATTGATGATATAATCTATCAGGAAATTCAATTCCAGTTCATCAAAATTAATTCCTTCTTTCTTTATAAAATCAATATTCGAGAGTTCGTGTATTAATTTATCTGTATCCAGGTTCTTTTCATTGCAGACTTCTTCTATTGTTCGGTTTCCTTTGCAGCAAAAATCAAGTCCGTAACTCTCGAACACGTCTGCAGTATGAAAATTATCTTTTACTATTTCTGCTAATGTGATTTGTTTATTTATTTCCATTTTAATATTCTTTCATTTAAGTAATTTTTTAAAAACTAACTGAATAAAATTAGCATTAATGAAATGATAGGGCTTTGACTTAAGTCAAAATTCAATTAAAAGATTAGAAGATTCGTAAGATTCATAAGATTTATAAAATTCGGAAGATTCGTAAGATTATTATCCTTTAGAGATAAATATTGGTAGAAATATTAATTATTTCGAAATTTCTTTTAACTTTTGGAAATCGAGGATTGTGATTTTTTTCGAATCTACTTCGATTATTTTTTCATCCTGGAGTTTTTTAAATGTCCGTGAGAGTGTTTCAAGAATCGTTCCGAGGTGCGAAGATAGGTCATTTTTAGAAATTGAAAGCTCAATCGAATTAATTTTTTTAAGTTTAATACCCTTTTTCTTTTCGATATTTTCTTTGTTTAATTCGGCTTCTTTCAATTTCTCGAGCAAATACTTTGAAAGGCGTTTTTTAACGTCGAGCAGAGTCAGATTTTCGATATGATTGTTTAAAAATCTTAATCTCTTTGAAAGAGTTGATAACATTTTTAAATAAAGCTTCGGGTTATTTTCCAAAAAATTCAGGAGAGGACGTGCAGGAATAATTATAACTACTGTGTTATCCTCAATAGCCATTGCGTTTAATGGATACGTGGCGTTATTTTTAACAACTTCACCGTAATTTTCAAAAATAGGTACTTCTGCAAATGTATTGTAAGGATAAATGATATGTAAGATATGCTCTTTGCCTTCAGAAGAAATCTTATATAATTTAACTGCGCCGTCAAGTGTACAATAAAAACCCGAATAAGGTTCGGAATCGAAGGATAATATTTCTCCCTTGTCGAATTTTTTTAAATGTGAAAATGAACGAATTTCATTTAGCTCCTCTTCGCTCAACTCCGAAAAAAGAAAAATATTCTTTAAATCTTTATTTTCTAATTTATTCAGCAAATTTAACGTAACTTTTAACTTTTCAGAAATATATTCCTCTGCGTTTTTTTGTACTTACTTTACGGTAATGCACTTGTCTTAAAGCTCTTACTTTATAACTTTATAAACTTTATGAACTTNNAACTTTATGAACTTTATAAACTGATTTAATCTTCCCACACGAATTTAAAAAGCAATAACGAAACCGTTGTTACAACTATAGCATAAGAAATTAAAATCTGGAATTCAGCCATCAGAGACATAGTATCGGCACCCGCGCAGGATAATTTTGTGGCATTAATAACCGTTATAAGCAGAGGAAGTAAAACCGGAAATGCAAGCACGGGATAAAGTGTACCTTTTGTGTTTGCTTTCGCAATTATTGCTGCAATTATTGTAGAGGCTGAAACCAACCCAAGATTACCAAAGAAAATAGTGAGTACGAAAGCTGTAAAATTTGCAATTTGCAATTCTGTAATAAGTACGAAAAGAATAACGATAAATAAATTTAATGAAAGCGTGAGTATAAAATTGAAAAATAATTTGCCGAGAAAAATTGATACAGGGGGACAATTTAATTTTAAAGATGCCGATGTTTCTTTCTCTTCTTCTTTTATAAATATTCTCGCAAGTCCGCTGATTGCAGAAAAGAAAATTACAATCCATAATAATCCTGATAATATATCATTCTCAACTTTTTCATCGCCAAGCGAAAACCTTATAATCGAAATTGTAACAACAACAAACATCAGGAGTGAATTAATAACGTAGCGGTTACGCATTTCCGATTTAATATCTTTCCTTAATATTGTATATGTCGTATGTAAAAGTGACAAATTTCCTTTTTAAATTAAGAATTAAAAATTAAGAATTAAGAATTAAAGATAAAAGATATAAATAATAATTTTGATTCATACCAACACGGATTAAAATGATTCTTTTAAATATAGTTTATAGGTTTTGTCCGGGAATCTTCGCAACCGAAAAAAGAACTTCAATACGTATTCAACGTTCAGGTCGTTTTTTTAGAGAATTGATAAAAACTAATAACTATATTAGATTTACCAAACGAAACCAATTGTATAAAAAAACGTAAATTTTATTAAGGATTATAATAATTTTACTGCGGAGGTGATAAATGAAAATTGTTATTTCAGTAATAATTTCTGTTTACTTCTTTATAAACATTTCATACGCACAAACTGTTGCGACTGACAGTATAATATTCAATAAGACAGATGAATATTTTACATTATTAACTAATCAAAAGAAATTCAGCGGCTCATTACTGATAACAAGAGACGGGAAAACCATCATCAGCAAAGGCTATGGATTGGCAAGTTACGAGTATAACATCCCGTGCGCACCTCACACAATTTTCAGAATTGGCTCCCTGTCAAAACAATTTACCGCATTTGCAATCATGCAATTGGTAGATAAAGGATTGTTAAGTGTTAATGATGCAATCGAAAAATATATTCCGGGTTATCCAAACGGCAAAAAGATTACAATACATCATTTATTAGCAAATACTTCAGGAATACCCCGCGAAAAAACGAATGAAGAAAATGGTAAATACTTAACGGCCAAAGAGACTGTTGAATTTGAAAAAGATATAGCTGATACTCTTTTATTCGAACCGGGCACAAATTTCCATTATTCCAACGTGGGATTTAATATTTTAGCATATATAATTGAAGTTGCATCAGGTAAATCTATTGAGACATATGTTTCAGAAAATATTTTCCAGCCGCTTGGAATGAAACATTCAGGATATTATGACCATAAAACAATTTTAGAAAACAGGGCATATGGCTATACTCATGATAATGCAAACAAATTGATTGCATCCGATTATGATGCTTTTCATTCTAAGGGTTCCGGAGGTTTGTATTCTACGGTTGAAGACCTTGCAATCTGGGAAGAGCATATGCCCGAAATAATTTCGGAAAACGATTTAAAAAAAATACGAACAGCCTATTCAAAAAACGGGTATGGATATGGAATAGAAGTATTAAACAAGCATAATCAAATGAACTATTCGCATACAGGCGGCTTGAGCGGTTATTTATGCTATATGCTTCGTCTCGAAAAAGACAAAATTAATGTAATCTTTTTATCTAATATCGGAGATATTGCACTTTTGAATATTATAAAAGATGTTAATGCAATTTTGTTCGATGAGGCATATGAATTACCAAAAGAAATTAAGAGGGTAAAAGCAGAAATTAATTCTTCTATATACAGTCAGTTCACAGGGGAATATAGGTTAGAACTGGACAAGACGCAAATTGCTAAGATCTTTATTGAAGACAACCGTTTATTTATTACAGATCAGTCAGACGATAAAAGAGAACTATTTCCTGAAACCGAATTAATTTATTTTGCTAATCCTGAAAGTGAAGAGAGTGTAGAGTTTGTAATTGATGAACAAAAAAATGTAACATCTCTGAATTTTATAATACTTGGCGGAGCAAAACTAAAGGCAAGTAAAATTGGTGTATCAAAAAAATAAACATTTATAGGCCGTTGTTGGTGTTTAACCAGTCTTTTATCAAAGATTCCTGCCTGTCGTGGGAAGGCGCCTTTGCGAACGTTACCAATAACGATAATCACACTTATTCATTTATTAATCACTGACTTTTTCAAATACTATTCTATAATGTTCAAAAATTTCTCTTTCAAAAATAATTAAATTCGCATCGGTGTTCCATCTTTGTATAAAGTCACGGAAAGACTTGCTGCTCAGATAATGAGGTATCAAAGAAACATAATACAAATATTTTTTTAAATTAAATTTCAGAAATGCTTTTGACCATCTTTTAATTGTTTCAATGTAATCCAGTCTGCCGCTGTCGATTGAAATTACTTTAAAATATTTTTTTGCAGGTTCGATTATTCCTTCTTTGCCGTAGGGGAGCCATGAGCCCGGAAATACCTGGCAAATAACATCCATCAGTTCTTCATTTGTGAATTCCTTTTTCCAGATATTGGTTTTACCGAAAGGGATATCTTCAAATTTAACCATGTTAGGTCCGAATACCATTGTCTGGCAGTAAAAACGTCCGCCTATTGGCAATAAGTCTGAAACTTGTTTCATATATGTTTTATATACTTCTTCCTGTTTCCCGGCTTTATATTCCTCGACGGAGCATAAATGTTCAGGACTTCCCATTGCAGTCACAACATCGAACTTACCGAATGTTTCCGGAGTAATTTCTTTCGAATCCATATGCTTAACGTTCAGGCCGTTTTTAATGCAAGCATCTGCCTGTCCTTTGGCTAATACAACACCACAGGTTTCTGCACCGAGCTTGTTAATATAATCTATAAATGCACCCCATCCGCATCCCATATCAAGTACTCTTGTCCCTTTTTTTATTTTGCATCCGTCAACGATGAATTTATGTTTCTTTAACTGCGCGTCTTCAAGTGACATTGAATAATCACCATCAAATCTTGCGCAACTATAAGCACCTTTTTCGCCTAAGCTTAAACGAAAAATAGTATCCATTACCGTATAGTGAGCATCTAAATCTTTTTGTACTGCCATGTTTGTTTTATTATTTTAAAGTTAAAATTCAAATTTGTGTTATCTTAATAAGATTAGTCACTTTGTCTCTTTATAATTTTCTCTATCTGCCTTCTGTGTCGCAGAATATGGACAATTGCATGTTCCATAAGTTGCTCAATGTCATACTGTTGTCCCCATTTAGTTTTAATTTTCTTAGAATTATCGATTTGTTCAATTTCGGGGATTGCATTATTTTTAAATACATTTTCACAGTAATCGTACATCGAATTTAATGCTTCTATATATTGATTTACGTTGTCGAATGTTATATCATAAGGACAGGAAGTATCCAGGCCGATAGAGTTTTCGATATAAACGGAATAGCTGTAACCTGAAGCCACAGAGTGTGCGAGAATTGTTTGAATAGATTTACAGTCGGGGTCCTTTGTTTCATTATTAACCACCGTAGAAAGTTGAGTGAAGTTAAGTGGTTTTATAACGCTGATAAGTTCGTTGATTGCTTTCTTGTATTCATCAAGTAATCCTCTTATACTACCCGTCAATTCGGTATTTTTCATTTTTTTGTTATTGAATTCAATTAAATTAAATATTTAAATACTGTTTTACAACTCCATAGGAGTTATATTTTTGGAGAAATTCATTTGAAGTTTAATCAAATCCGGGGCGAGTTAAACATTTATTGGATTTTTTTGTGATTTTTCAGGCTATTTTTGCTGTCACAAGCAGTTTTTTAATTATATTTAATAATTATATCAAATAATTCAAGATAGTTTGAAAAAAACGGGGAATGCCCGGATTTAATTTCTTTTGTTATTACATTTTCATATCTGTTACAAATTTCGTTTTGAAATTCTATCGATACTGAATTATCATACAATGTTTTAATATAATATTTTGGTATTTTTTCAAATTCTTTTGTTAATTTTACAGGTGAGATGAAAGGTAATAATGACTGCTTGCATAATTTGCTTTTTCCAAATTTAATATCTTCTTCAGAACAATTATTATATAATACTTCATTACTTTTACTTAAATCTAATTTAACAAATAACCTATCTTCAGAAAAAATGCTTCCCTGCATTAATTTTGAAGTTTTATCCATTTTAAGCATACCCGATATTGTTTCATTATTCTTTGGAATAAGCGATGCTATATAAATAATTTTATCTATTTTATTATTTTCAAGTTCAGCAACCTGAGAAGCCACAAATCCACCCATGCTATGTGCGACAAGAACGATTTTTTTATCCGTTTTATTTATAATATTTCTGATTGATTCAACGTATTTATCCAAAGTAATTTCATTTAAAGGTGTCTTATCATTACCATGACCGGGCAAATCGGGTGTTTCATAATCGATATTGTTGGATTTTAATAATTCTTCAAGTTTATACCAGACCCAGCCGCCCTGGCATGCTCCGTGTATAAAAATATATTTCTTCATATATATTCCTTTCTTTATGTATACTTTACCAAATAGAATCCGGTAACGCGAAAAATATTCTTACAGATTGAGACGTCTTATTGTTCGTCTTTTTTTGTGTTTAACCATTGAATAAATCGAAACAATGCAATACCTACCGACATTCCCAACGCAAAAATAAACCAAAATCCGGCATCACTTGGTTTACACGCAATTCTTGAATAGAAAACAATATATAAGCAAATTGTTAATGCTAATGGTAATAGTACAAACCGTATTCCTTTTCTATTTTTCATTTTGTTTAGATTTATAATTTTAAAGAAAAATCCGGAATATAATAGCATTTTTTCCTTGTTGCAAATGTCCACATTGGGAACGAAAAAAATATTGTTTTTTAAAAACAGCTTTGGAGTTTTTTCACCTTCTCCTAAGAAATATAATATAATTTATTATTTATTGTTAAAATAAAAAATGTATTTTTGTATTAGGAGGTTTTCATAAAATGATTATTGAGAAGTCATTTTTTATCATAATATGCAGTTAGTACATCTTTAATTGTTGTCCAGTGAATATCATGATAACGGTCGTTGTCGAGTTTATCTATATCCGCTCTGACATCAATCATATTACGCATATACTGCATACCCTGCCATGCAGGGTAAATATTCGTCTTCCCGGGAGAAAGTGTGCGGCCAATCTTAATAAACATGCTGAGCACTCCGGGACCTCCTGCACGGAACAGGCGATATTTTTGCCCGGTCACTTCGGTCACAACTTTTTTTATTTCCCGCGGACTGATTTCGTCGCCGGCTATCCGGAGAAACCGGGGCGTGGAAGGGTCAAGAGCTGCATTTGCAGAGAACGCGGCCGTATTATCAATCGTGGTGAAGCCCATTTTATGGTCAGCATTTCCCCAATAAAGAACTAATTTCTTTTTGAATAAAATGAGAGGCATTTGTCCCGTTATCAGTTCGGCAAAGGCACCATTGAAAATTGTAGTTGCTGAAATTGAAGACCTGTCAAGAATTTTATGAAATTCCCGTCTCCAATCCAAATTTCGGTTTTCGCCGTCCGAAAATTTAGTAAAGTCTAATGAATAATCTGAAGGTATGAAGCGGGGAACGCCGGCCGCGACTGCAGCATCTAATAATAATTTTTGTTTGTCAATAATCACATCTCGCATACCTGTCAATGCTGATACTACACAGGAAACTCCATTGCAAGCTGTAGTTAATTCTTCGGTGCCTGACATGTTTATCTTAAACACTTTTACACCGCGCGCCTCAAGCTCTTTTATTTTATTAACATCACAGCTCGAGCGAACAATCGCACGGACTTCTGCGCCTCTTTCAAGTAAAGCATTAATAATTCTTCCACCAAGATTACCTGTGGCGCCGGCAATTAAAATTATTTTTCCAAAATTTTCTTTTTGATTCATAAACGTTATTTGTTTTTATGATTATCAAAAAAGTTTGAATCTATACATCAAAATTATAAATATCATTTCCGCAAATTAATTATCATCAGCCGGAAGTTCCGGGCTAACGCTATCTACATCAGATAATTTATAATTGTTTTGAAAATTCTTTGGGTCGGCATTTTCCATAATGTGTCCCTGATAGTAAACATTGTCATCATCAACACCATAAAAGTCATCTGGAATAGTTTTGAATGAATTTACATCTGCATCTGTTGCAATAATATTGCCGCCTTCAGCCGTTTCAGTGTAAAAAAATATTTTGTTTTTATCTCCGAAATAATTGCCGCCTAATGTTTTGAAGGATTGAATATCAATATTCTTTGAAAGGTCATAAGTACTGTCTCCTTCACACTTATTAAAAAGTCTTGAAATTAAAACAGTGTACGTTTCACCCGTTTGCGGATGTGCATAAGCCCTGAAATAAATATTTCCTTTCTTATCTTTGACCAGATTATTACCAAGGGTATCAATGACTAATGTTTCTTTATGTTCGCACCCCCCGGTATTTATTGCGTAAACTTTCTCAGTATTTATTTCTTGTTTTTTCGTCTCCCTGCCTGAACAACTGCAGAAAAATATTAGTAACAGAATTAGTAGACGAGTCATATATTATTTTTTTTTAATGTTTTTGCTTCAACAATCGGAACATAAAAACATTCCCGGTTGAAGAAACGGTAAATATTTTCAAATTAAAATTTTAATAATAAGAGGGATTAATTTATGGGAATGAAAAAACAATATTTATCTATAAAAGATAACTTCCGCATTTATCACTATTATTACTTGTGCAAAATATGATTATTTATTCATAAAATAGATACAATTATTTTACTATAACATAATTACAATTTCTGTCTCCACAAAATATTTCCTGACAATATTTCCAGTGCTATCACTTCATCTTTCATAGCAAAATACAAAACATCCGAATTATCATCTAAAGTCCAGCTTGTTGTGAGAGGATCTTTCAGTTCATCTTCCGGCCTTAATGTACTTTGTTTTAATTCCCATAATTTATTTTGTCCGTCAAGAGAAATTCCTGTCAGAATAAATCCAATTTTTTTTGTCGTTTCAAAACTTAGAACGACGAAACACTTTTGCCGTTCGCTGACAGCAACGAATTTACCCATTATAAACTTCAGTTCATTCAAAGGAGAGCCATTCCGGCTTTTCAGATATCTGATTTCCTGATTACCATCTTTACCCTGCAATTGCATAAGAACACTTCCACCCCGCCGGTTGTCAATTTCAATTTCATTATCATTATGCACAAATATTTTCTTAGTAGGAGAGTAATCATCTTTAGATTTATGTTGATCAGCGGGCAGTAACGAAGCTGTTACCATACTAAGATTGTAGTGATTTCCATCCAGAGTTGTGAGTTCAAGCACTTTATCCGAATAAGAAACCATCACATTGTCTATTCCTGAAGATAATTCCGGGAATATATTAGGTAACGTCTTTCTGTTCAGTTTTGAAATTAATTTTCCTTTCGAAGCGGAGAAAATATCTAAAAGGTCTTCGCCGTAAAATATCAAACTATCGCCCTGAACTCCATATAGGGCGCCGTGCTCGCCGGTTGGGAAACGCAGAATTTTATTACCTGTTTCGGCTTCCATAACATGAATCCTTGAAAATTTCTCCGGTCCTGAAACTTTGCTTCCGCCGCCGAGCAAAAAATCTACGACATAAATTTTCCCATCAGCAATCACAATCCCGTCAACTCCGTTCGCGTGTCCAAAACCAAGATACATTGCATTTAGTAGAATAAAAGTTAACAGCCAAAGGAATGATATACCTACGAATGGAAAAGTAAACCAGAATCTTTTCCTGTATGACATTAATATTTTTTGCCGGAAAAGAAAGAAAGCAATTATGAATACAGCAAGCAGACCTAAATTAATGTACCAGTTAGAAAAAAAAGTATCCAAGATTGTATTATAGCTCATTTTTTATTCTGTTTAATTGAAAATTCAATTATTTCTTTTTTGCATTTATAGAGCCTGAAGCGATGAGTTTAGCATTAAACAAATTTACGAATAATTTGGTAATACTGAAACACCTAATTGAGAATTTGTATGTTAATAGAAAATAATGGAGTTTCACTTTTTACTATGTAGCCGCAGGCTTTAGCCCGCGAAATTCTGTAGTGCAAGCTTTAACCTGGGAAATTCTGTAGCTGCAGACTTTAACCTGCAAAATTCTGTAGCTGTAGGCTTTAACCTGCGAAATTCTGTAGACACAGGCCTTAGCCTGCAAGAACATTATCCAATTAGAAATCGTGTTTGGCGATTATGATGCTTGCGTAGGATATATATTCGGTATTTTTGGCTTTTA
>PNBM01000312.1 GCA_003135995.1 Ignavibacteriota bacterium
GAAACCTGGAGTGCCTTGCCGCAAACATTCAACCCGGGTGTTCCCGTAAATTATGACTTTACGACTGCAGCAACTCAGGCATTCGGAAGTAATATGAAACAGGTTGGTAGTGTCTGGGTGTTAATCGTTGGTGATGAAAATCAGGACGGTTCAATCGATGCCGGCGACGCAGCTGATTTTATCAATCAATATGGTAATATCGGATACTTAACCTGCGACTTCAATGGTGATTTGTCGGTTGATGCAGCAGACGTTCCATTCCTGATTGCAAACTACGGATTAACTAAAGTTGTACCAACGTTAATAGAAATTCCGCCTGAAATTAGAAATCAGAAGACAATAATCAAGAAAAACGAATTGAATGAAATGTTTAAACAACAAAAGAATAAAAATACAAATAAAAATAATTAAATGAACATTTCTCCATCCCGGTCAGTGACCGGGATGGAGTAGTTTCTCTCTCCCAATCCCTGATTGGGAAAGAAATTTTAAAATTTTCATTAACTTTATTAATAAACAAATTAAATTATAATCATGAAAAAAATATTAACGTTACTCTTTTTACTGGTATTCCTGGTTAATTTCGCACCTGCTCAACAAAAGGTATCTTTTACTATTGCTCCTTATAGAACATTATCATCCGGTATTGTATCCTATATGGTTACAGCAACTGTTCCCGCAGGACAGGTCTGGAAAGTCGGTAATTTCAATTTAAGAATAACTTATGGTCCTAACCCTGCAGGCTGCCTGACTGTTCACGCAGATAACCCTGTCGATAGTGCTTTAACGGGTTTAACGGGAGGTATATATACATCCTATACAACAACAGCATTCGCATCTCCTCCGGGAATCAGCCTGAATCTGCTTACGCTTCAAACACAGGGATTTCTTAATTTACCGGCAGGAACATATAAGCTCGGTCACTTAAGATTTAATGTAACAGGTTCATTTTTAGCAGATACATTAAGCTTCAGAACTCCGCCAATGTCACCAACATCTGTAGTCTATGATTCTACAAAGAAATGTGCATACGGCGGTTCCACATCCGATTCATCCAGATTTACAATAATAAGTCCGGTTATTACAGAAATAGAAGGAAATATTTCTACAATTCCGGCAGAATATCAGCTATTCCAAAACTATCCGAATCCATTCAACCCGACAACAACTATTAAATATGATGTTCCGAAAACATCGCTCGTAAAAATTAGAGTATATGATGTTACCGGAAAAATGGTATCAGAACTTGTTAACCAACAGATGGAAGCGGGAAGTTATGAAATAAACTGGAACGGAAGTGAATATGCAAGCGGAGTTTATTTCTACAAGATTGAAACAAAAGATTTCACAAAAGTTATGCGTATGGTACTGATAAAATAACATTTGAGTTTATTTTATTAGTTAACATAAATAATTTATTAAAAAAGGAAGTCCTTAAGGACTTCCTTTTTTTTATTTTATAGCGAGCTCTTGTAACGAGCTCCTGTAACAAGCTCTTGTAACGGGCTCTTGTAGCCGCAGGTCGAAGTTTCCGATCTATCGGAACTTTAGCCTGCACAAATTAAATGGAACTATTATAAGGAACTTTCCGTATTTTTATATAGAAACACTTAATTATTAATAAGTATTCTTTAGCTTTATAGTTTCAAGTATTATTTTTAAAAATAATACTTGAATGATGTGATTATTAATGCTAAATTTATATTAATAAAAATCATTATGGGCTTACAACTGAATTCTATTGGTAATGACTTAATAAAAAAAAGCTATATTAAATATCTTATAGATACTTACAACGAATTAATATCTTCTGACGATTCCATAAAAGGTTTTCACAAACGTTCTTTAATCTGGAAAATTTTAAAACAGAAATTTAAAAACCACCCCTACCTGTTGCCGGTAAAAGAATTTAATAACATCGTGAGTTACATTCATAAGGAAATAGATTTGACAAAAGAAGGTAAAATGAAGAAAGAAACCGGTGAAGTAAATTATAAGACTTTTAAAGAATATCTTGATAATATTTAGATTCTCTGCGAAAGATCTTTGCTCATACCTTATAAATTTTACGAACTTTATAAACTGATTATCCGAATAGCGGTTGTATCAACCGGTTTTCAGTTCCGCAATATGAACAATTAATAGGCTTTGAAGGATTATTGGGCACATCATTTTCCGCTCCGCAGGACATACATATAAATTTTTTATTAATTGTATTAATCTTTCTGCACTTTTCACAATATACTTTATAAGAGCCCGCCGGAACAAAAAGTTCTTCATTACAATTACTGCATTCCTGAATTCTTCCTTCAGGTTTTTTTATTTCGACATATTCAAGGCTTAAGCCTGACATCTTTAAAAATTTATTAGCATCAGTCTCATTTAAATAAGGAAGCCATATCTGAACAAACATGGATAATTTCATTTTTACGTGAACAGTAGGAGGTAATAATTCATTCATAATTTCATATTCAGGATTCGAATAATAATCTCTGAGGGAATCTTTAACATATTGAATATAAAATTCAGCCATCGGAAAAAAAGTTTCGGGCTTAACCTTGGCTCCTGTCTGCGGATAATCGTATTTAATCGCAGACTGCAATACTGATAATTGCACAGCCTTATTTTTCCAGAATTCATCAAAGGCATAGTTTGTCATCGCTATACCCGCAATATCAATGTACATTTTGTATTCCTCGGGTTTATCAATCGTCGGCGGGAGATATTCGGGATATGTTGTATAATAAAAATCCCAGTATTCTCTTTGTAGACGGGCATATTCATAACGGTTGCCCTTCGAAAGCATTAACTGTAAATTGTTCGTAATTTGAACTTTTTTTGCCATGTACATCATTGTTTTTTCCGGAGAGGCTTTCCAGAAATCAAGTCCGAGTGTATAATCTACATCAGTAAATGAACCGCAGTAATCACAAATTATGTATGGTGACTTATAATCATTTATTTTTGGTGCCCCGCAGTTTATACAAATAAATTTTTTAACCTTCATATTATTCTGTTTGTGATTAAATAATAAAAAAATTCTGTTTTATAAGAAATGTACTTTCAAGAGTTTATTTCATTTATATTTTTTGTGTCCTTGAAAAGGGAAATAAAAAATCATAATTTAATAAAACATTAATATATTTATTAAATGAAAATTTTCCTTTTTATATTTAGCTTTTCGGTATTATTATTGTCCTGTGGAAATCCGTATGTTGAAATTAATCCTGCTTCTAATCCGGATAGTATTAAAGTGAAATTAGAGGTAATCAAAGAAAAATCTTCCGGAGGTCATAAAGGAGAATTTACACTTAAATTTATTAATACTGGAAAAAAAGATATCGCAAGATGTTCTATAAAAATTGATGATAAATATGAACACATATTACAAGGATTAATTGATAAATCGGACGATTATATTGGAAAACTGCAAACTTCTTTACTTGAAGAAGATAAATCTGTTACTATAATATTTGATAAAGAGATTGATAATTATTCAATCTTCGGAATTACTGATGAAAATTTATCTTTCCCTCATTCAATAGAATTATCCTGCCTCGACGGAAAAATAATCTGGAAATTTTAAATAATATTTCATTACCGCTCTGTAACACAACATTCATGTTGTGCCATTAATCTATGAATATATTTAAATCATACAAAATCTCGAAGGGATGACATTATTGTAGA
>PNBM01000254.1 GCA_003135995.1 Ignavibacteriota bacterium
CTTCTTCTAATCATAAGTGATTGTCCTTTAATAATATCCTTTTCGCTTATGGTATAAGGTCCGCTGCCGGGAATCATATTAAACTGATATTTCGATAAAAAATCTTTTCCTGAAATATTATCGATATAATGTGCAGGTAATATTTTAAAAGCAAGACCGAAGAACCAAAATTGCTGAAAGTTCAGTGTTTTAGATTTTACACTTAGTATATATTTGCTTTCTGCTACCGGTTGTTCATAAGTTAAAAATACTTCATTCATAGCCGGGTCTAATATTTCAGGATTTGTATATAATTTCCAGGTGGCAATAACATCTTCCGATGTAACAGGTTTCCCGTCAGCCCACCGGGCATCAGGATTTATTCTGAATTTAAATTCTTTTTTATCATCGGAGATTTTCCAGTGTGTTGCAAGTTTTGGAACGTAATCTAATGTTACCGGATCTATATCGAGCAATGTTTCATAAATCATTCTTTCTAGAATAACCCTGAAATAGCTGTTTGAATTTTGACCGACAGTTCTTAATGTTACCGGAAATTCATTCAGAGACATTATTAAACTTCCGCCTTTAAAAGCTTTCGGGTTACCTATGGTGTTAAAATTTTCGTTTGTTTGCCAGCCTTCACCCTTAAAACCTGCCCCGCCCATTTCAGCAGGAACACCCGGGTCAGCACCTGGTGGAGTATCATATTGCTTTATTGATATTGGAGAAGTGTTGAACTTTTTTTGAGGCTTTTGAATCTTTGTACAACTCGTGAAGATAAATGCTAATAATAAAACAGTAAAAATTAAGTGGTAAAAATTTTTATTATACATATTCCCCTCTTGTTTTTTATAGTTCAAAGATAAAAAAATCATTCTAAAATTGATAGATGCTTAGTAATACCATTAAACTTTACTTACTATTTTGGTGTTAGAGATATAAAAAAATGAAAACAGTAAGAATCTCATTATCAGCTATTATAGTAATTATTTTGATTTGCAGGACGATTTATGCACAAAACCCGAATATTCAATTTGTTCAGGCATTTCCAAACCTGACTTTTACTCAGCCGACATTATTGACACACAGTAATGATGGAACAAACAGGATATTTGTTATTCAACAAAACGGTATAATAAAGGTTTTTCCGAATGATTCTAATGTTACTGCAGCTAATGCCAAAACATTTCTCGATATATCGAATAAAATTTCTTCATCATCCGGAGAAGAAGGATTGCTCGGGCTGGCATTTCACCCGAATTTCATGAATAACGGATATTTTTATATAGATTATACTGCTCCGAATCCATTGCATACAGTTATTGCAAGATTTAAAGTTTCATCAACTAATCCGGATAAAGCGGATTCGCTGAGCGAATATCAATTGCTCACGATTGTAAAGCCCTTTTCCAACCATAATGGAGGAAATTTAATATTTGGTTTAGATGGATATTTATATATCGGACCGGGTGATGGAGGAAGCGGCGGTGACCCATATAATAATGCTCAAAATACTCATGTGTTATTGGGAAAAATACTGAGAATAAATGTTAACGACACAACTTCAACAACAAGATATACAATTCCACCTACGAATCCTTTTTATAACGACACTGCCACAGGCAGGGGCGAAATATTTACATGGGGAATGAGAAATCCGTGGAGATTCTCACAAGACCCGGTAACCGGTCTTATTTACTGTGGTGATGTTGGACAGGATTTATGGGAAGAAGTAGACATTCTTCAGGTTGGAAAAAATTATGGATGGAGAGTTATCGAGGGCTATTCATGCTATAATCCGTCGACAGGTTGCGATACGACAGGTAAAACTATGCCTATTAAAGTTTACGGTCATGTTAACAGTGCCTGTTCGATTACAGGCGGTTGGGTTTACAGAGGTTCAAGAAGACCTGAATTGCAAGGAGCATATATTTACGGAGATTATTGTAACGGCAATGTTTCGATGCTAAGATATAACAATGGAAACGTTACTTCTGATTCGCTGTTAGCTACCGTTCCATCGGCTTTATCATCATTTGGAACTGACCAGTTTAACGAATTGTATTTGGTTGGTTATTCAACCGGTAAAATTTATCGATTCAATATGAGCAGCAGAACTGTTGGTATAAATAATAATACTTCAAATATTCCCGATAAATATTTATTAAATCAAAATTTTCCTAATCCATGCAATCCGTCAACGGTAATAAAATATTCACTGCCGGAAAATAATTTTGTTACATTAAAAATTTATGATATAAGGGGAAGAGAAATAGCTGCAATTGTTAACACTTTTCAGACAGCAGGAAATTATGCGATTCATTTTTCCGCAGACGAGTTCAGACTTTCAAGCGGAATATACTTTTATTCATTGAGAACGTCAAATTTTGAACAAAGTAAGAAGATGATAATATTGAAATAAATCGCTGATCAAATTTAAATGGCTGTTTTTATTAATCTTTCCTTCTCAGAAGATTATATAGAAGGAATACATGTCAGGACGAATTGGAATAGAGAGGTTAAATAATGTTGCAAAATTAATTTTTGTACATTATTATATGTATGTAAGGTTCTTGTGAGGAAATATAATTGTCTGCCCGGTTTGGTTTACCCTTTACCGGGCAGATTTTTTTATATAAACTCCTGAGAAATTAAAATATAATTGAAAAATAATAGTTTAATTTTTGTAATATAGTCTTAAGTTTGTATACAACTCCTCCGGAGTTGGTAAAACCGGTTAAATTTCCTCTTACAAATATAAAACTCCTTCCGAGTTTCATTTACAAAATTTAAAGCAAAATTTTATTAACAATCTCCTGATTGGCGATTTAAATTTTCAGGGCAATAATTTGAAATTTTTATTTTCCCTCTTTTCCCTTAATTTATCCTAAAAAGTAATACAATTGCCCATAACAAAGAAAGAAGCTGTACAAATCTATGACGCTACATATATTGTCTGTGACGTCGAAACTACGGGACTTTCACCTGTCTTTAACAGGATTACGGAAATTTCATTAATCAAAATTCGTGACGGAGAAATCACGGATAAATTTGTAACGCTTCTGAATCCGAAACAGCATATCCCTTATGGCATAACCTTACTCACAGGAATAACAAATGAAGATGTTGTCGACAAACCCACGTTCGAACAAATATCCGGAAAAATCATTTCTTTTTTTAAAACCGATAATCCGGAAAATACAATCTTCGTCGGGCATAATGTCGGATTTGATTATAAATTTGTTTATGAGTCATTTAAAAGACTGAAGAAACCCGTTTACTTCAAAGCAAAGACTCTATGCACCTGCAAACTCTCGAGAAGATTATTAAGAAAGCTTAAAAGTAAATCACTCTCGAGTGTCGCAGCACACCTCGGCGTTCAGCAGAAACAAAAACACCGTGCATATGATGATACACTTGCAACCGCTAAAATATTATTAGCTTTTCTTGAACGACTGGCGGATGAACATAATCTCGATACTCTCGATGAAGTTTTAAAATTTCAGAATACGAAAATATTCACCGAAGAAAAACAATCACCTGCTTTAAAGAGATTAAATATTAAATTAAAAGATATTCCTTCGAGCCCGGGAGTTTATTTTTTCAGAAGTACTTCTAACGAGATTCTCTACATTGGAAAAGCAAAAAATTTAAAAGAAAGATTATCTACTTATTTTCATCATAATTCCGAGCTTCCTTACAAGATAAAGAAATTAATATCGAACATTCGCAAGCTGGAATATGAAATTACAAATTCGGAATTATCGGCACTGATACTTGAATCGAAGCTGATTAAAAGATATAAACCCCGCTTTAACACTGCAATCAAGCGGTATCGCTTTCATCCGTTTTTAAAAATTGACATTCAAAACGATTTTCCGAAAGTTGAAAAAGTGTATGAGATTGAAAACGACGGTGCGAATTATTACGGTCCGTTTTCAAGCCGTATGACTGTTAATAATTTACTCAGGGAAATAAATGAAAAATTCCTGATACGGAAATGCGAAAGTAAAAAACTAAGGGCTTCGAAGAACAATTCCAACTGTATGTATTTTGATATCGGTCAGTGTGAAGCACCCTGCAACCGGACAATTTCTAAAGAAAAATACCGTCTGGAAGTTGAGAAAGTTCATAACTACATAACCGAAACGAATGAATCAACCGCACAGCATACATACAAAAAGCTTATGGCAATATTATCTGAAAAATTTGATTATGAAAAAGCGGCTTCTTTCCGTGACAGGCTGAAAGATATCGAAAAAGTAATGAGCTATCAGAAAGTTATAACTTCAGCAATCAACAATAAAAAAATAATTATCAAATGTAATAATTCTCATAAACGCGAAATCTTTTTTATTCATAACGGAAAACTACTCAATACTTTTGTTCTTGATAAAGAAAATGATTTTGACCAGAGTGATATAGTGGGAGAAATTGCAGATACGACAGAATATTTATATTTTTCATTAAGCAAATTTATAAAACATAAATATACTGCTGAAGAACTCGACGAAATAAAAGTAATCTCAAACTGGCTCGCCTTAAACCGTGATAAGAATTCCTACCTCGAAATTAACGAATCTCATACAAAAGACGACCTGATAAATTTTATATTTAGGAACAAATAAGTTTAAATCCCGAAGGGATGAAATTATTATAGAAAATTTTATTAAGTAATGAATAAACCCCGAAGGGGTGACATTAAATTCTTCGGGAATGCAGGAATTTACTCTCATATTTCTACATTGAAGTCGATGATTCAATATATCCCGGCTGGTTACTCCGTATTAATTTTAAAAGTCACAAAATTAATAATTCATTACTACCTATAAAATTTTCTGGATTCCCGCATTCGCGGGAATGACAGAACCCAAACGTTCAGTTTTAGGACAAACTCCGAAAGGAGAGGGGATATTAATTAAAATCTAATTTATCAGGGAATTATAAATCATTCATTTTGGTTTACATATTTACTGTTCCACTACTATTTTTTAAAATAAACCACATAAAAAGATGAAAATAAAATTATTAGTTCTATTCGCCGTTATTACACTACTTTCTTTCTCTTCCGTAAAAAATTCTTCCGCTCAAGCTTTAACTTATGATGTTGTTAACAATACAGGTGTAACATTAGTAGATGTTTACGTTACTCCTTCCGAAACGAATAACTGGGGAAATGATATTCTTCCCAATCATGTATTTGAAAACGGTATGACTATTACAGTTACGATTCCGGCAGATTACGGCACATCCTGTTTGTTCGATATGAAAATTACAGATGCAGTAGGCGGTCACATCACATTTACAGGAATAGATGCCTGCAAATTGGTAAAACTCCAAATTAACGGGGACGGGACATACCAGTATTTAGCAACTAAGGAATAAAATTGCAATACAAGATTTTTAAAAAAGGCGAAAATTTATTTTCGCCTTTTTTTTTCTGAGCATTCCGTACAATCGGGAGGTACCACCAAATTCAATAACTTATCAAAACTTCATATAAAAGCCACCTACAAAATTTACATAAGCAAAACTATGCCCGTCTCTCCAGTAATTATTGTAAGATGGTTTTAATATAATCCCCGCATCATCACTTAAAGGTGTTTTAAATCCGAATCCGATTTTTATCCCGGGATTGTAATTCGTCTCATTTGGTAAGAATTGATAATTTTCAATCAATTGTTTATCTATAAATATTCCAAAGCCGATTTCCAAATATGGTAATTTCGAATCCATTTGAATTTGAGCACCTATTAGAAAGCTATGAATTTCCAATACAGGAAAAATATCACCTACATCTATATTGCTTCTATGTAAGTTTGAAAATTCATAATTAACCATCGGTGAAATGTATTTAGATATTTTATATGAAGCCGATACATCTATATTCAAACCATTTGTAGAAGCTTTGTCGAGATAATCCATTAAGATCGAACTCCCGGCAAGAACATCAAAAGTCAATTTTTTCTCTATTACGTTTTGTGAATAACCGTTAATATTAATAAATAATATTATTAATACTATAAACGTTGTAGCTTTGCTTATTAATCGCATATTAAATTATTTATTTAATTAAAAATATATTCGTCCCTTCGTTCCCAATGTTCTCATTGTGGAAATCATTTCCATCTCTTTGTAATCAGGGATGAAAATGAATATTTAAAATTTAAAACTTCATAAAAACTCCGCCTATGAAATCTATATATGAAAAGCTGCATCCATCTCTCCAATAATTATTATATGAAGGCTTTAATATTATTCCGGCAGCATCTGATAACGGCGTACAAAATCCAAACCCGAATTTTATTCCCGGATTGTATCTTTTCTGAACATTTTTGACAGGACTAAATTTTGTTTCACCTGAGCTGTAATCTATAAACACACCTGTACCATATTCAAAATATAATAGTTTTGATTTTATTTGTACCTGTTCACCTAATATTATTGCCTGAATTCCGGAAACAGAAAATACTTCATCAAACATATTTGTGTTTTCTCTCGTATTTACATATTCATATGAAATCATTGGAGAAATATATTTTGATAATTTATAAGAAACTGAAATATCTAAACTAATATTAACACCCGATAATCTATCGAGATAATTCATCATAGTAGAAGTACCCATAGCAATGTCAACAGTTAATTTTTTTTCCTTCTCATTCTGCGAATAACCATTAATTTTTAAAAAGAAAATTATTAATACCGATAAAACTATTGATATGATTTTTGGTCGCATATTAAATTATTTTTATTTTTAAAAATATTTCCTATTTTAATATTACGGTTTTGTCGTAAAATATCTGTTGTTACTTCCATTTTGAACTTTATTACCGTCAGTATTTTCGGCATTTACTAAATCATTCAAACCATTTGATGAAGGTAGGTTTAATGTTGCAAACCATCTGTAAGCTTTATTACTAATATCTATATTAAATATTTTCCTCATCCATTTTAAATCAAAATTTGTCTGCGTTGTATAAAAATTATAACTATAATGATTCAAAGTATCATAAATCATAATACTATAAACACCATTCATCGTACCTGAAAAAGAAAATGTTGTATTGGAATCAACATTTAAAGCATAATTCGGAGGAGATATTAACGAAGGTGAACTTTCGATATTCAACAGGATTCCCGAACCCGAGTTCGGAACCCGGAACCGCCTGTAATATGAACTCATTGAATCCAGATTACCGTTAACAAAAATAAACGTTGAATAATTTATAGGTAAATTCGTAGGCAAAACTAAATTAAAATTATTATCTGTAAATTGCTCGAACATATCATTAGTAGCAAAATTTGGAGTTACTTTTCTACCGAAATTCAGAAAATATATTTTAAAATCTGCTGTACTTCCTCCGGATATTGTTCCTGTAATGTTCGTTTCTCCGGGATTGAGGGCTAAATCCGCCTGAGTGAAATTAACAGAATAGTTTCCATTTACGGATAATGTAATACTGTCTTTCATACCAAAATTATCATAAGAAATTATATGTCCGCTGTTATCGATTGAATATAATAATACAATTAACTTGCCCCTGACGGAAGAATAGTTATGCATATTTATTGAAGCATTTGTTATGTTTCCTTCAATAGGATAATATGAATTCATATCGTCACCGTTTGTAAAAAATATTTTTCCATGCTTTCCGGAATATTCTGAAGGAATATTAACTATTAAACCACAGCTAAATGATAATATACTGGTTGTATAATTATATAAATCAAGATTAGTGACTGACAAGTTTTTATAATAATTTCCGTTTTTATTTAATGAATCTGTTAAAATCAGATCATAAGGTGTAGAGACATTATCTATACTGAAACTACCATCACTTGCAGTAAATGTGCTTTTATCACCGATAAAAATTTTAATATTTGGGAATGGCTGACGCAAAACATCATATACATGACCTGAAACAGTATGAACCGACGATGTGACCGGAGTATTTTCCGAGCAACCGAAATAAAATGCAGATAGAATGAGGATTGAGGAATATAAGATTTTCCTTAACATGATGTATCTCCTGTTTTAATTTTAAAAAAAGAGATATAGTTATTTTATGTTGTTATTTTTTTAACGGTTCGTAAAATTTGGTAGAAATTAATCTATATTAGGATTTATTTATTAAGCAAAACTACAATTAATGAATGATTTTGTCAAGTCTTAATTTGAAAACCGAAAAAAAAATATTTCGTCCAGAAACTCCATTCACTCCCACAACCCATATTCAAAAAATCAATATCAGGACTGTCAGGATTTAAATAATAATCAAGCCCACCGCTATTATATCCCCTGCAATATACGGTCCAGGATAGATATTTATTTGATAGATCAATTCCACACTTATTTAAGAATTTTAAATCGAATGAAGTTTGAGTTGTATATAAGTCATACGTGTAGCCGTTATCAATTTCTATTCTATAAATTCCATTATTTAAGCCCGATGAAAAACTAAAAACTGTATTTGTATCTATTCCCGTAGCCTTATCAGGAGGAGAAATTAATACAGGACGGTCTTCTACTTTTAATTGAAATACTCCACCAGCACTTGGTAAAACAAAATTTCTCTGGGGGAAATGAAAACCATTACCACCAGTCCCGGTCATATCTATTTCGACAACAGGATAGAAATTAACCGGTAAACCTGTAGGAATATTAAAGTCAAATGTATTTCCTGTAAAATGTTCGTCCGAATCCCACTTTTCATCAACATCCTCATATCTTCTTTTCAATGAAAATTCCAAATAAAATCTTTGATCTGCCGAATTAATATTTGAAGCAATTGTTCCCGATACATTTGTATTGGCCGGAATTGAAATCATATCATCTTTCGTAAATACCACATTATATTCTTTATTCGGTTCAACTGTTAAGTTATCTTTTTAGCATATTTAATATAATATCTTTTTCCATTATTTATTGTATAGCAAAGCAGTATGAGTTTCCCCGTAATGGGATTGTTATCCATAAAAAATCCGGGGCGAATAACATTTGAATCCGGCGGAAATCTATAATCTATAAATTTACCATCTGTAAAATACTTTATCGCTCCGTTTTGCGTGCCATACGTGCTATCGGAATAGTAACTAACATTAATTGCGCAACGCGGAACCATCTTTCCGGAGTAAGAACTTGTTGGTATAAAAATGTGCAGATTGTCTAAGTTCAAATTTTTAAATACATGATAACATTTATTTTTATTTCCTGAAGGTAGATTCGTTATACTATCAAGGATATAAAGATCATAAGGTTTTGTTACATCGTTTATAGTAAAATTGCCTACTGCATCCGTATATGTAGTTTTATCTCCAATTTGAACCTTTATATTTTCATAAGGCATTACCGTATTAACCCCAATAAGTATTTTACCTATCACGTTGTTTGTTGAATTAGATGGCGTTACGATGTTATTATTGTTACAGCCTGCCGTGAAAAGGAATACCATAATTAAAGCTTTATAAAAAGATTTCATTAACATATTACCTCCAGATTTTAAGTGATACATTTAAGAAATATTTTATCCGTTTTGAAGACTAACCTGAAAAAATTCTTCGCTGAATTTATAAATGAAACTTAGATTTAATGAAATTAAATATCAAGGTTGATAATAAGTATTTGAAAATTCTAATAATTATGAGTAAAGAAAATAAAGAAATAAAACTATTAGTGTTAAATTTGTCTTAATTTAATTAATCTATTTTATTTGAACTTAAAAATAATAATTAATTAAACACGGAATCAAAAAATCCTTTATCGGATTTTTCCTAATTTTTCGGCTGGAAGTTTTCCGATTTTGCGAGTTGTTTTAAAATTTCTTTTTCCTTCGAGGAAAGTTTTTTGGGAATGTAAACATTCACCTGCACAAGCTGGTCTCCCCTGCCGTAACCGTTCAGGTGTTTGATTCCTTTGTCCTTCATTTTTAAAATATCACCGGATTGTGTGCCGGGTTCAATTTTAAGTCTTGCTTTTCCGTTTAGAGTCGGAACGATAACATCTGCTCCGAGGGCGGCATCTATGAAACTTAAATTAAGTTCATAAATCACATCATCATTATTTCTTGTAAATATTTTGCTTTCTTCTTCTTCTATGAATACAAGCAAATCGCCGTTTACTCCGCCGCGCGCACCCGCATTACCCTGACCGCGCATAGGAATATAATTTCCCTCAACAACTCCGGCAGGAACTTTTACTTTTATTGTTGATTCCGATTTTATCCTGCCGTCACCGCTACATTCCGGACATTTTTCTTTTACGATTCTGCCTTCGCCATTACAATGCGGACATTCGGATACATTAACAAACTGACCGAAGAACGAACGCGATACCTGTTTTATCTGTCCTGTTCCGTTGCAATACGAACATGTCGTATAACCGCTTCCGGCTTTCGCTCCGGTACCGTTGCAGGCTCCGCAGGTTTTTTGTTTTTTAATTTTAAGAGTCTTCTCGACGCCTTCTGCAATTTCAGACAGATTTAATTTTAAAGAAATCTTTATATCGGAACCCGAGATTCCTTGCGAACCGTGTCTACGTGAAGACGAATTGCCAGTTCCGAAAAAATCATCGAAGATGCTTCCGCCGCCGCCGAAACTTCCGAATATATCTCCAAAATGTGAAAATATATCATTGATATTATCGAAGCCCTGAAAGCCCGTAGAGTTCACACCCTGATGACCGAACTGGTCGTAACGTGAACGCTTTTGTGAATCGGATAAAACCTCGTAAGCTTCAGCGCATTCTTTAAATTTATCTTCGGCTTCTTTGTTACCCGGATTCCTGTCCGGATGATATTGCATTGCGAGTTTTCTGTATGCGGATTTTATCTCATCCGTCGAAGCAGATTTGTTTACTCCCAATATTTCATAATAATCACGTTTGGTCATGTGTTCAATAATTTATTTATATTCTCCAATTTAATTTCCTTTATTATTTTCAGGAGCTTCCGAAGAAACTAAAACTTTTGCGTGCCTTATAACTTTATCTTTCAGGTAAAAACCTTTTTCAACAACATCAATAACAGTGTTCGGCTTTACCCCCTCTTTCGGAACCTGCAGCAATGCATCACATAAATTTACATCGAATTCTTTTCCGAGCACATCAATTTCTTTCAGCCCTTCCTTTTTCAATACTTTTTTGAATTTGTCCTGAATATGCTTAATGCCGGTTTTGAGGGTTTCGAAATCCTTCGTCTCGCCTTTTTCAATCGAATCGATTGACCTGTTAACATCATCATAAACGGGAAGCAATTCCCTAATCAAATGTTCGGATGCATATTTGATGTAATTCGAAAGTTCATTCTCGGTTCTTTTTTTATAATTCTCGAATTCCGCGGCTTTCCTGAGCAAAGCATTTTTCATATTTGTTAATTCTTCTTTCAGTTTGCTATCATCATTTTGATTTTCGTCGATAACATTTTCTTCTCCCGATTCCCTATTTATTTCAATTTCTTTTTCGGTATGCTTTTTATCTTTATCGTTTTTTGACATATTAATTTACGAATTTATTTCTGTTATTAAACTTGATGTATATTCTATTAACGAAACCATTTTTTTATAATTCATTCTCTTTGGTCCCACTATTCCTATATTTCCTTTGATATCGCCGAATGTATAAGTGGTGCAAATCACGCTGTAATCTTTAAGTTTCTTTTCAAAATTTTCGGAACCTATAGAAATCGTAAGCTCATCTTTGTTCATGCCTTTGTTCTGAAATATATGAACGACAAGGTTCCTGTCTTCTGATAATTCCACAATATTCTTGAAATTTTTCGGGTCAACGAATTCAGGCTGTAAAATAATATCACCCGCACCTGCTATATATATATTTCCACCCTTTTCTTCGTCAGCATAAATCTTATCAATGGAATTGATAAACAGCTGAAACATTTCAGGGTCTTCGTATTTAATGTCACTTACACGCTCTGCAAATGTTTCCCTGATTTCCTTTAAAGTCAATCCCTGAAGTTTTTCATTTAAATATGTCGTCAGCCTTTCGATTTTTGTTCGAGTGATTTCATTTTCGATTTCCATAATTACAGTCCGTACGTAACCTGATTTAATATTAAGAACGACAAGTATTTTACTGGATGAGATAATTATCAATTCAAGTTTTTCGAAAATACCGGTGCTTAAAAAAGGTTCCGTAACAATCGCAAGCTGTCTTGAAATTTTTCCTAATATTTTTGATGTTTCAGAGAATAAATCCTGGCTATCGACAATATTGCTTTTTGAATCTTCAATCTGACTTCTTATGAAATTAATTTCGGATTTATTCAATGATTCTTTATTCATTAATGAATCGACATAAAACCTGTATCCCTTATCAGTTGGTTTCCGTCCTGCAGATGTATGCGGAGTTTCAAGAAAATCCATATCCTCGAGGTCACTCATTACATTTCTGATGGTTGCAGAAGACAAATTCAAATCAGTATCTTTCGATATTGAACGCGAGCCTATCGGGAATGCAGACTTTATGAAATTTTCTACAATATATTTTAAAATATCTTTTTCTCTATTTGATAATATTTCCTGCATATTTATTTAACTACAATCTATAATTTAACTAATCTGGAAAATTTTTAAAATCCATAATTTACGAACTAATATTTTTACCTTCGATGTTTTTTAAATTACTTAATGTAATATCAATGTTTTCATCAAGGAAATGCCTGGCTAAATGTCTTGCGCGTCTGACCTCATTTAAATCTATATTCGATATTAATAAATCTTCTTCAAAAAGTTTCCCTTTTATTATAACATTCCCGAACGGGTCAATAATTTCACTTCCTCCCCAGAAATTAACACCGTCTTCAAAACCGACCCTGTTGCAGAAAACAAAATAAACGGATAAAAGCCTTGCAAATGATTTGTGATGTTCGGAATTTATTACGTAATTATTAAATTTATAGGTGTCGGTAGCAAGCCTGGTCGGAGAAGCCGCTAATCCGAAAATAATTTTCGCACCATCCATCGCCAGAATATAAGGTAAAGTTATGTGCCACAAATCCTCACATATTAGTATTCCGTTCCTTCCAAATTTTGAATCGAACGCCTTGCATACTTTGCCTTTTGAAAAATATCTGAACTCTTCGAATATGCCGTATGTCGGAGGATAAATTTTTTTATGTGTAAATGATACACTTCCTTCAGATATAAAAGCCGAAGAATTATATAAACCGAAATTTTCATCTTCCTCTACAAATCCGCAGATTATCGATATTTCTTTGCTTTTCTTTTTAAGTTCAACAAGCCTGTCTGATTTATAAGGATTAATTGCTATATCGAAATTAATATCTTTAAGTGAATAACCTGTCAGAGACAATTCCGGAAACAAGATTAAATCACATTTATTTTTAACAGCTTCATTGCAAAATTCAATGTGATGCTTAACATTTTTATCGAAATCGCCTAAAACCGAATTAATTTGTGCAACTGCTATCTTCATAAATTATTTGTAAAGAATTTTTGTAAATAATATTCTTAGTTCACCCGAAAGGAATAAACCAATTCGCAACAAGGTAAATAAAAAGAAATTGTAATCATGTTTTTTAAAATATCTCAGGCAATCACGGTTCCAGACTCTTATCATCCTCACCCTGTCTTTTAATATGCTGGTACCTATTTTATGATAAATTTTTGCTTCGGGAAGATAAAAAATGTTATAACCCATTTCATAAATTTGTTTGCATATATCAATATCATTAAAAAACATATAGAAACTATCATCGAGCAATAATTTTTTTTCAAATAAAGTCTTTCTCATTAACAGCGCCGCCGCCATTGGTTGTTCAACTTCCCTGGTTTCGTTATGGTCAAAATATTTCATTTTCCATCTTGAGAATATTCTGCTTTTAGGAAACAGCGAAGACAAAAGAGTGAATTGAAAAAATAAGTCGCGATAACCGGGAAACCTGCGGCAGGAATATTGCACCTTTTTTGATCTTGTAAGTAATTGCGGAGCAACAGCTCCTGTTTTTTCATTTTTCACTAAAAAACTATACAGCGTGTTAATTGCGTCTTCAAGAATTTGAGTATCGGGATTTAAAAGCATTATATAATCCCCTGTAGATTTTTCGATTCCCTGGTTGCAACCCTTAGTAAATCCGAGATTTTCATTATTCCGAATAAATTTAATTTTATAAGGAAATATTTTTATAAAATTCTCAATTACTGCCGCTGTATTATCAGATGAATTATTATCAATTACTATTGTCTCTATTTCTAATTTATTTTTATCATAAAAATTATTATAAATTGACCCCAAGCATTCGGCAATGTCTTCTTCACTATTCCATGTAACTATTATGATTGATAATGTATCTATTTTTATTCTCCTTATTAATAAATACTATGCTTTGTTATTATCGTATCTTTTAAATAATGTGCGTCATCCCGTTTAGGATAATCCTGCATATAATGCAATCCGCGGGATTCTTTTCTTTTCATCGCTGATTTGATTATCATATAAGCAACGGCAACGAGGTTTCTTAATTCAAGCAATTCGACCGTAACTCTTGTCCTGTTATAAAATTCCTTGATTTCTTCTTTCATCATTTTAATTCTTCTGAAAGCACGTTTTAACCTGTAAGTATTTCTTACTATTCCGACGTAATCACTCATGATTTCTTTTATCTCATGTTTATTATGAGAGATTAAAATCCATTCCTCAGTGTTTTCCGTTCCTGAATCATCCCAATCGAGTATATCATTTCTCGTATCAATTAACTGTCTTACGGAAGCCTGTTTGCTAAAATCATTTTTTATATAATTGTAAATATCGTTGGAAAATACAACACCCTCGAGAAGCGAATTCGATGCTAAACGGTTTGCGCCGTGAACACCGGTCATGCTGACTTCACCACAGGCAAACAGATTATGAATATTGGTCTTTCCATTCAAATCTATCTTTACCCCTCCACACGCGTAATGCGCAGCGGGTACGACCGGAATCATCTCTCTTGTTATGTCCAATCCTTTTTTAAGACACTTATCGTAAATATTCGGGAAATTATTTTTAATATTTTTCGGGCCTATCGGACTTAAATCAAGATAAACAAATGCATCCCCGCTCTTTTTTAATTCATTATCGATAGCCCTTGCCACTATATCTCTCGGTGCTAAAGATTTACGCGGGTCATAATTCTGCATGAACTCTTCGCCATTTTTCTTTCTTAATACAGCACCGGCACCTCTCACAGCCTCAGATATTAAAAATACCTGCGTATCATCTTCGACTTCTTTTTCATAAAGAGAAGTCGGATGAAATTGTACAAATTCCATATTTCCGAGTTCGCATCCCGCTCGATAAGCCATCGCAAATCCATCGCCGGTTGCAATAGCAGGATTCGTAGTGTGCAAATAGACCTGTCCGAGGCCACCCGTTGCGAGTATTGTTTTACGGGAAATAATTTTTTCGATTCTTTCTGATTTTACGTTAAAAGCGTAAATTCCAAAACAATTTTTTTGCTTATTGCTTTTTTTATCCTGTCTTTTCCCGAAACTCAGATTTGCCTGATTACCGGATTTTGTATTTCGCTCGGTTAGTAAATCAACTGCGAAGAAATATTCCAGAATTTTAATATCTTTATTTTTGGAAATATCATACAATAATGCCCTTTCAATCTCTTTTCCTGTAAGGTCTTTGGAATGTACTATCCTGTTCCTGGAGTGTCCGCCTTCTTTTCCGAGGATTAGCTTGTTCTTCTTTTTTGTAAATTTAACTCCGTATTCAATAAGTTCATGAATGCTATTAGGGCCTTCCCGAACAATTTTTTCTACTGCATCACGGTGACATAAACCTGCACCACACTCAAGAGTATCCTTTATATGTAATTCGAAATTATCGTCATCCCCCAGCACAGATGCTATTCCACCCTGCGCATAATTCGTGTTTGATTCGGCTTTTTGCTTCTTTGTTATAACCAAAACCTTGCCTAAAGAACTTAATTTCAAAGCAAGAGATAAACCGGCTATTCCGCTTCCTATTATTAAAAAATCAGTTACCATAATTAATTAATTTACTCACTTTGTCAACATTAAAAAAGGATAAAGTAATTAATTAAATTAATAACAAATAATACTTTTTTCAAATTCAAATGTTGATTTTGAATATGTTCATGATTATTTATATAATGTTATATTATACGAGTTTAAGTTCTTTTGCAGGAAACCAGTTTCTTGAAAATGAAGAAACAAAATATTTATCAATTTTCAATTTCACGGGAAAAACCGGCGTATATGTCTGAAACCACGGTATTTTAGCAATTAACATATTCCTTACAAATTCGTCATCTTCCTTTCGTAGTATTGTGATTTGTCCGTATGCCTGAAGAAAATCTTTTGTTGCATCATTCTGTGAAATGGCTGTCGCAACTTTTTTATTGATTGCGACATTTTTTATTGTTTTTCCGGATTCCTCGAGGAAGAAATAAATATCAAGACCTTCACTTGCAAAATATACTGATAATATCCACGGAGAAAATTCACCACCGGTGGTCGCTAATGTTAATGAATTATGATTTTTTAAAATATCTAAAACTGCTTTTTTAACTTCGATTTCGGATTCATTCATAATTAGATTTTAAAAAATAAAATCTAAACATACTTTATAAAGTTCCTTTTGTATTAGATTTTTAAAAAAATAAAAAAAGCGCTCGTATTCTATTGAATATGAACGCTTAAAAAGAAACTTTTTAGTTACAACACCGGTGCATTATAACCGGAACAAAATAAAACAAATATTAAGGGGATTCCCGATAAGAACATTCGGGAATGACATTTTATTTGAATTATAACACAGCCGCCGGAGCATTGTAACCGGAACAAATTTATAATTCTGAATTCTTAATTTAAAGAACGGCTTTTATTCTTTTAATAGCTTCTCTGATGTTATCTCTTGAATTCGCGTAAGAGAATCTTAAATAACCTTCTCCGAATTCACCAAATGCAGTTCCGGATAAAGCTGCAACGTTACCGTTGTATAATAAATGGTCATTTAGTTCTCTTGAAGGATATCCTGTTTTTGTTATGTTTGGGAATGCGTAAAATGCTCCGTGCGGCATTATACAGGAAAATCCTTTAATAGAGTTTAAACCTTCAACAATGATTTCTCTCCTTGCTATAAATTCATTTCTCATTTTTTCCGCACCATCCTGAGGACCTTCGAGTGCTTCTATACAAGCTTTTTGTACGAATGCATTGTTACACGAATTACTGTTAGTCATGAGTCTCGCAATTTTCTGAGCTAAATCTTCATTCATTACTCCGTATCCTGCTCTCCAGCCGGTCATAGCGTAAGTCTTTGAAAATCCATCAAGTATAATTGTTCTATCTTTAAAACCTGGAATTTGAGTAATGCTGAAATTTTCCCCGTCAAATACCAACCTGCTGTAAATCTCATCGCTAAGAATTGTAATATCTTTATCTTTAACGATTTCAGCTATTTTCATAATATCATCTTTAGTCAGAATACCTCCCGTCGGATTTTGCGGAGAATTTATTATCAGCATCTTGGTTTTATCAGTAATTAAAGATTTCAATTCATTCGGGTCAAATGCAAAACTTTTTTCTTCCTTCAGTTGAACCGGTACAGCTTTACCACCCATAAAATTTATCATAGATTCGTAGATTGGAAATCCCGGATTGGGATAAATTACTTCGTCACCTTCTTCAACTAAAGCTATTATAGCATAAAACATTATAGGCTTTCCACCAGGAGTAACAACCACTTCGTCCGGCTTTGCATCTATACCTCTTGTCTTGCTGATATATTTTGCAATCGATGTACGAAGCTCGACGNNGAATAATGCGTATCACCGGCCTGTAATGATTTGATAGCAGCCTGAATAATATTATCAGGAGTCGTAAAATCCGGTTCTCCTATTTCAAGATGTATAATGTGTTTACCCTGCGCTTCAAGCTTTTTTGCTTTTGCTAAAACTTCGAATGCTGTTTCCGTTCCAAGTTTCGACATTCTGTTTGCGTATTTCATATGATATTAGTATAAGTTTATAAAATTTAATTATTAAAATTTCGGAATTATATTTAAAATGTTACAATATTTAAATCTGAGGTTAACAAAAATATGATTTAAAAATCAAATGTTAAAGGTTTAAATTGAGCTACTGATATTTGATTTATTTTTTTCATTCTNNCACTTCCGGATTGCTCGCAAGTGATTTTGCATCTCCTTCAAGTATAATTTTCCCTGTTTCCAAAACATATCCGTAATCCGAAACTGATAATGCATAGTTTGCATTTTGTTCGACCAATAACATTGTGATGCCTGTTGCTTTGTTTAAAGCCACAATTTTTTCAAAAATTGCTTTAACAAGTATTGGAGCAATTCCAAGTGAAGGTTCATCGAGTAACATTAATTTTGGTTTTGCCATTATTGCTCTCGATATTGTAAGCATTTGCTGTTCACCTCCGCTGAGTGTTCCACCCGGTTGTTTCAATCTTTCTTTTAATCTTGGAAATAATTTGTAAATGAACTCAAGGTCGTCTTTTAAATTATGCCTGTCTTTTCTTGTGAAAGCACCCATTTCAAGATTTTCCTGTACGGTAAGATTTGCAAATATCATCCTTCCTTCGGGACATTGACTGATTCCCATTTCAACAATTTTATCAGGCGAAAGCTTTGTAATATCTTTTCCCTCAAACTCGATTAAACCCGATGCGGGTTTTAATATTGCAGATATTGTCCTTAGAATAGTGGTTTTCCCGGCGCCATTCGCTCCGATTAACGTAACTATAGTACCCTCTTTAACGTTAAGATTTATTCCTTTAATAGCATTAATCGCACCGTAATTCACATGAAGATTTTCTATTTTCAGTATCATTTTTTAGCTTCCCCCAAATATGCTTCAATAACCCGTGGATTATTTTGAATTTCAGAAGGAGAACCTTCGGCAATTTTTTTTCCGTAATCAAGAACGAATATTCTTTCACATACACCCATTACTACACGCATATCATGCTCGATTAGTAAAATTGATATTTTAAATTTATCCTTGACATTTTTTATCAGGTTCATCAGGTCAACTTTCTCCGTAGGATTCATTCCTGCCGCAGGTTCATCGAGAAGAAGTAACTTAGGATCTGTTGCCAGTGCGCGCACAATTTCTACTTTTCTCTGCTGACCATAAGGCAATGAAGTAGCTTGTTCATCTTTCACTTTCAGTAAATCAAACATCTCAAGAAGTTCATCTATTTTTTCATCAATTTCTTTTTCTTCTGAAAAATATTTAGGCAACTGAGCTATTGCCGAAAAGAAATGTGACTTCAACCTGATACCGAATGAAACCCGTACGTTATCTTTTACGCTCAAACTCGGAAATAGTCTTATATTCTGAAACGTCCTGCAAATACCAAGTTCGGCAATTTGAAATGTTTTATAATTCAATAAACTTTTCCCGTCAAAAATAACATCGCCTTCTGTTGGACGATATACACTTGTTATTATGTTAAAGACTGTTGTTTTACCCGCACCATTCGGTCCAATCATCCCGACGAGTTCATTATTCTCAATATGAGCATTCAGAGAATCTATACATAACAGACCTCCGAATCTCATTATACAATTTTTAATTTCTAATAACGCCATATCAAGCAGTTTTTTTCCGAATTTTAAATTTTACTCCGAACAATCCCTGCGGACGATTCAGCATCAGGAATATAAGCAGCAGTGCATAAATTATCATTCTGAGTGTACTGATATTAGGTATATTGGATATTAATACAGGCATTAAAAAATATAATAACGCTCCTAAAAATATTATAGATATCAGGTCTATACCTATTAACTTAATTTTTGAATAACGGTCTTTATTCCTGATTGTAAATCTATATATAAATAACAGGTAAGGAATGAAGAATATTAAAGTAATTGAAATTTCGGGATTCCTTAACAGTTCCGGAAGTATTGTTAAAATAATAGCAGCAATAATCACACCGGGAATACTTCCCATTCCACCTAAAATAACCATAATAACAATTTCAACCGACTTCAGGAAATTAAAATCTTCCGGATTAAGTGTCTGATTGTAATGCCCGTAAAGAGAGCCTGCAATCCCGGCGAAGAATGCGCCGGTAACAAATGCAATAACTTTATATTTCGTAGTGTTAATGCCCATAGATTCTGCGGCTATTTCATCATCTTTAACAGCAAGAAATCCTTTACCGTATGTGGAATTGACCAATGTATAGACTACATATACAACAATTGCAGCCAAAGAAAACGTCCAGAAAAAATCTGTATATTTCGGCACCTGGTAAAAAACGTAGTTAACATCCGGAAGTTCAGCTATCATTGCCGGACTTACAACGCCGTTTTGATAAAAATAAACTCCGCTGAAATTTTGTGCTCCGCCTACTATATTCATACCCTGAATTAAAACCCTGATTATTTCTCCGAACCCGAGTGTAATGATTGCAAGATAGTCACCTTTAAGCCGGAGAGAAGGAATACCAACTATTATTCCAACGATTGCCGCCGCTATTCCGGCGCTTAATAATACAATGATAAATGTGATTGAATTTCCGAATAATCCATTTCCAAATATGCGCTGAAAAAACGGACCGAAATATGTCGAAAGAGCAATTGAAAGATACCCGCCGACAGCCATAAAACCCGCATGACCCAAGGAAAACTGACCTGTAAATCCGTTAATTAAATTCAGACTTGTTGCTAATATAATACTTATACCAATGTAAATTATTATATTATAAGTGTAAGGGTCAATTATATCCGGAAAGTTATTATAAAAAATGTTTAAAAGAAGAATAATTAAAATTGAGGACAATAAAATAATTTTATTCTTCATTAACTTTTGTTCATAAAGTTTTTAAAGTTTCTAAAGTTTACGAAGTTTTAAAGTTTATTTTTGCAAAGAAAAAACTAAAATCAAAACGCTTTTACTTAATAAACTTTATGAACTTTANNAACCAGCTGAGCTAATCGCCCTATTTTATTAATCAAACAAAATAATTTTTTAAATGTACATTTTCAAACCAAAATTAAATGATTTTTTAATACTCCATTTTTATTATTCATGGTAAATTATTTATTCGCAACCTGTAATTTAAAACGTCCTTTCGTTTTAACTTAAAAATAAGTTGAAAAACCTGTTACCGGCTTCTCATTTCCGAATTCATTGTAAATTGAAAATTG
>PNBM01000355.1 GCA_003135995.1 Ignavibacteriota bacterium
CCGGCAAAAATATTATTTCCGCTTATTGCAAGGCAAAATACATATTGACTATTTAAGGCAGTTTGAATCCAGTTATTTCCGTTATTTGTAGATAGATAGACGCCTTGATTCGTTCCTGCAAAAATATTATTTCCTTTTACGGAAAGGGAATAAACATGTCTATTATTTAAACCAATTTGAGTCCAATTAATACCATTATTCGTGGAGAAATAGATTCCACTATATAAAGTCCCCGCAAAAACATTATTTCCGCTGATTGCAAAGCAATAATCTTCATCAGGATTATTTAAAACTGTTTGAGTCCAGGAATTTCCGTTATTAGTTGATAGATAGACGCCATAAAACCATGTTCCTGCAAAAATATTATTTCCACTCAATGCAATCGAAGTAACAGTCTTATCAATCAAAGCAGTTTGAACCCAGTTATTACCGTTGTCGGTGGAGCGATAGACGCCATTAAGTTTTGTTCCTGCAAAAATATTATTTCCGCTTACAGCAAGTGTAAATACAGTTCCTCCATATGGACCGTTAGTTTGCACCCACTGGCTTTTACATTTATTAATGTTAAACGTTAAATTATAAATTAAAAGAGCAAAGATAACTATAATTAATTTTTTCATAATATTAAAATCTTATTTTAACAAAATTAATTTTTTAGTCTCTGAAAATTCTTCCGTTTGTAATTTATAAAAATAAACTCCCGATGCAAACCGGCTTCCGTCAAATGTTACTTCGAATGTTCCGGGTTGCAGATTTTCGTTTACAAGTGTTGCGATTTCTCTACCTGTTATATCAAAAACTATCAGTGACACAAAACCATTTTCCACTTTCCATTTTCCATTTTCTGAATTTGGAATTTCAAACTTTATTACAGTAGTCGGATTAAACGGATTCGGGTAATTCTGTGATAAAGAATATTTGTCGGGAACGTTTGAACTTATATTCTTTACATCGAGTATTTCTGGTAGCGAACGACGCCAAATCGAGGCAGTAGATGTCCCCGCATAAACGTAATTGTTATTTATTAAAAATGAATAAACCGATTTATCTCCAAATCCCTGATTCTTTAAAATCCAATTTGTTCCATTGTTCGTAGAAAGATATACTCCGCCTGTTGTTGCTGCAAAAAGATAAACTCCATACGTACATAAAGCATAAGTATATACACCGCTTTGTATTCCGTTATTTATAGAGTTCCAATTTGCACCACCATTTGTTGAACGAAAGACTCCTCCTATCGTCCCGGCAAAAAGAGTAGTACCGGATTTTGCCAGTGAACGTACATCTAAATTTGTTAAACCATTATTAATTGCATTCCAGTTTGTTCCATTATTTGTTGATTTATATACACCTGTACTATTACTTCCGGCATAAATATTTGTTCCCGAAGTCATAATAACATTAATAAAATTATTCGTTAGACCATTATTAATTGCAGTCCAATTGTCACCATTATTTGTTGTCAGGTAAATTCCGCCTCCATTTAATCCCGCGAAAATATTTATTCCTATAGTTGCAAAAGATACCACGTGCCAGGGAAATAAACCATTATTTTTTGGTAACCAATTTATACCATTATTGCTTGACACATAAATGCCGCTATCTGTTCCAGCGAATATATTATTGCCCGAACAAAGAAGAGCTCTTACAGAAGGTTGTGTTAATCCGTTATTTATTGCATTCCAGTTAACTCCTCCATCTGTTGAAAGAAAAGCCCCATAATAATTAGTGCCTGCATAAATATTATTGCCAGATGAAGCAATTGAATTAATCCAGAGATTTGACATATTATTACTAGCTGAAATCCAGTTATTTCCGTTGTTGGATGATCTGAAAACCCCTCCGGTTGAAGTACCAACAAAAAGGTAAGAGCCGTTTATAGTCATAGCCTTTACTGTTTTACTCGTTAATCCTGAGTTTTTCGATATCCAATTTATACCATTATTAGTTGAAAGGTAAACTCCTCCCCCATATGCAACACCTCCATTTGTGACACCTGCATATATATTGTTTCCGGAACCAACAATAGAATTGACAGTAGTAGTATCAGAATCGATTTTATGTGAAGTCCAGTTAATACCGTTATTTGAAGATGAGAATATATATCCCTGTTGCGTGCCTGCATAAATATTAGTTCCTACAGCGGCTAATGAATTAATCCAACCATTTGTCATACCGTTATTTATAAGAGACCAGCTCCCCCCATTGTTAGTTGAAGAAAATACAAAGGAACATAAAGTTCCCGCAAAGATAGTATTACCTAATGTAGTTATTGCATTAATTGATGGATTAATTATACCGTTGCTTGCACTGAACCAATTTGTTCCATTATTGGTCGAACGAAAAACGCCATTATCCAGTAGCCCTGCGTAAATATCAGCTCCCAAAATCCCGAAAGCATGTACATCTGGAGTTGCCGTAAATCCATCGTTTCTCGATGACCAGTTTAATCCATTATCAACAGACATAAAAATACCATTATATGTACCGGCAAATAAATTTGTTCCTAAAAATTTTAAAACATTAATTCCTGTATTTGTTATTCCATTATTCCTTAATATCCAGTTGTCTCCATAATTTGTCGAAAGATAAACTCCCCCCATTGTTCCTGCAAAAATATTTATTCCTGATGTTTCAAAGCAAGTAACATTTGCACCATAAGGTCCATTCATTTGCACCCATTGACTATTACAATTTTCAATTAAAAATGATGAATAAAGAATAAATAGCGAAATGATTACTACAATTAATTTTTTCATAATTCTAATAATTTATTTAATCAAAATTAATTTTTTAGTCTCTTTAAAATCTCCTGCTGTTAATGTATAAAAATACATACCCGATACCAGCTGGCTTCCATCGAATTTAACTTCGTATGTCCCGGGTTTCAAATATTCGTTAACCAGCGTCGCAATTTCATTTCCGAGGATGTCATAAACTTTGAGAACTATCATCCCCCCTTGCCCCCCTTCAAAGTCGCTCTTTGTTCTTGATCCCGACTTGTCGGGAGGGGGAATACTAAACCTTATCTTCGTCGACGGATTAAATGGGTTCGGATAATTTTGTGATAAAGAATATTTGTCGGGAACAGTTGAACTTATATTTTTTACATCAATTATTTCAGAGAGTGAACGACGCCAAATAGTACTAACCGAATAATTGTTCCATATTCCTGCAAAAATATAATTACCCGAAATATATAATTTGACAAAAACCGGAATGATATTTAAACCTTGATTTTTGTTTAACCAGGTTGTCCCATTATTTGTAGTTAAAAATATTCCATCGGTACCGGCAAATAAATTTGTACCAAAAATAGCAAAGCTATATAAAGTATGAGTCATTAATCCTGCAGGATTCCAGCTAATACCGTTATTTGTCGTTATAAATACACCGCTGGTTCCCATAGCAAAAAGCGTATCACCCATGGAAATAATGTCGTTAATATATTGTCCCCCCAATCCTGTAGATATCCAATTAGTACCATAATTTGTAGATAAAAACACACCATGGTTGGTTCCTGCGAAAATGTTCGTTCCGGAAACCGCTAATGAATAAATTCCAATGTTAGATAATTCATTATTAAGAACTATCCAGTTACTGCCGTTATTAGTTGATAAAACCACACCCTGGTCGGTTCCTGCAAAAAGTTTAGTATTTAATAATGCAAGTGCATTGACGAAATCATTTGTCGGAAAACCATTATTCACTGTAGTCCAGCTCGCACCACTGTTTGTTGATAATAAAACACCGCCTCCGCTTCCGGGGGAGTTTAAATAACCCGCAAAAATATTTTGCCCGTTGATTGCAAGCGCCTCAATATATTTATTTGTAATCCCGTTGTTCATCCAATTCCAGGTGGTTCCGTTATTTGTAGACATTAGAATACCATTAGTTCCCACATAGATATTTGTTCCTGAGACAGCAAAGCAATTTACACTTGCGCTACAAGTATACATCTGCACCCACTGGCACATACAATGTTCAACGTTAAATGTTAAGTGTACAATTAAAAACAAGAAAATTATTTTTTCATAAATATTTTTTATTTTAACAAAACTAATTTTTTTGTTTCCTGAAAATCTCCCGCTTGCAGTTTGTAAAAATATACTCCGGATGCCAGCCTGCTTCCGTCGAATTTAACTTCGTATGTTCCGGGCTGCATTTTTTCATTTACGAGAGTTGAAATTTCCTTTCCAAGTATATCATAAATTTTCAACTTCACAAATCTTGAATCTTTAATCTGGAATCTTATAATCGTATTCGGATTAAACGGATTCGGATAATTCTGGAATAACTTAAAATTAGCGGGAATATCAACAGTTGATTCCTGTTCAAATGTAATTCCCCCTGTTGTGGTTTTTAAGATCACACCATTATCTCCGACTATCCAGCCTACATTTATACCCGAAAATCTGACACAATTCAAACTGTTCGATGTCATTGTAGGTAACACATCAAAGTTAGTTCCTCCGTTTGTAGTTTTTACAATTAATCCGGCCGAGCCTGTATAACCCACCAGCCAGCCGGTATTTGCGTTTACAAAATACATTGATTTGATTCCGGTTATTGTATTATTTATAACGTCCCAGTTATTTCCACCATTTGTTGTTTTTAAAATTCCGGTTATACCGGCATTAGCATAACCGGTATTTAAATTTAAAAAATGAAATGTTTTAATACCGGTCGTCGAAGAGAATTGTGAGAACCAGTTAATTCCGCTGTTTGTTGTTTTTAATA
>PNBM01000038.1 GCA_003135995.1 Ignavibacteriota bacterium
CTCATTCCCAATCCGGGATTGGGAATGAGAAATTTAAAAAACATCGAAAATTCACAGTTTCTGAGGTTTTTTCCTTAAAAAAACCTCCGTTAACTTGGAGAACACCTCCGTTAACTTGGAGAATACCTCCGTTAATATCGTGAACACCTCCGTTAACTTGGAGAATACCTCCGTTAACTTGGTGAACACCTCCGCTAACTTGGTAAACAAAAAAATGCAGTCAGGAAGAACTCCTGACTGCATTGATAATTTTTCTATTTTATTTTCAGAACCCGCTCATTTAACATTTAACATTTAACATTGAGAGACTTACTCTTTCTTCTCTTCCGGCTCTTTAAACCTGTCCTTCGTCTCTTTTACAATCTTTTCATAAGTTTCCTTGCTGTATCCCGGCTGCCATACTCTCGGATTTTTTTGACCCGGCACTTTATACTTAATGTTTCCATCCATATATTTAGTAAATAAATAATGGTATAAATCTTTCCATGTGTTAAAAGTATTTTTTCCCTGCCCAAGTGAATATTCTGTTATAATTTTTATCGCATCGGAAGGATTTGTTTTATAAATCTCTTCTGCTTCTTTATCTATTTCAGCTGAACTGGCGAAATATGCGTATTCCAAATCTCCCTGAACTTTCTGTATTTCAGGAATCATCGCATTGTATCGTGTATATGCAAAATTAGAAACCTGATTGAATATCCAGAATAAAGATGAATCACTAAAGTCCATCATATCCCCGTTTCCTACAGCATAATTAGGCGGTACGCTCGACATTCCGCAATACATAGGTGTGTAGACTGTTGAATAAGTATCATCTACGCCAAACCAGAAAATTCCTCCAATTGGATTTGGAAGCCACGAACGAGATTGAGCTATAAAAGAAAATCCCGTTTGCTGAGTTGAAATTGCTCTTTCGTTAAAATATGTCGGCGCCTTACTTGATGTATCGAGCTTCCATGTAAGAGGTCTCCATCTGTAAGGACATGCATAAGGACCTGCTCCAACATCATTAGTCAAATCCATCGGAGTTCCTTCAAAATGGTCTCTCATTATATTAAACACATCGTGAACAGTTAATTTTTTATCGGGCTTTACCCAGAGAGGCATTCTGTTTTTATTATTATATCCCATCGCATAATCGAGATATTTCTTCATATCTTTATTGATCTTATTAAATCCAGACCATACTCTCGCATCACACATTCTGATACCTTCGAATGAAAGCGGATTATAAGCATCGGCAAAAGAAAAATCTTTATCTTCACCTTTGAAATATTTTTTTTCTCTTGCAAACGTAATTACATCTTTTGCGTAAACACAATTTTCCGGGTCATTCAACGGGAATGTAGTAATACGTGATTGGTTTGCGTGACCGCAAATATATCCGTCGGGAACTCTTCTTGCGACCCATACTGCACCTTTGCTTCCAACACCTTTTCCGACCATTTCCAGTATCCAGCATTCATTCGGGTCTGAAACTGAAAACGATTCACCTTCGCTGAAATATCCATATTCCGTTGCTAAATCTGTCATAACCTTAATCATTTCTCTTGCAGTCTTTGCGCGCTGCAATCCTACGTACATTAGTGAGCCGTAATCTATCAATGATGTTGTATCGCGTAGTTCTTCTTTCCCTCCGAATGTTNNTTCCAATCACCTGGTAAGTGTGTTGAACCTGTTTTATTTTGCTAAGCCATGTTCCTGTATCCCACTCGTAAATATCGAGCATGGTTCCTTCCGGATAGTCGGCAGCAGGCCAAAAATATAATTCACCGTATAAAGTATGAGAATCGGCAACGTATGTAATCATAGTCGAACCATCGACAGTCGCACCCTTTGAAAATAAAAAATTGGTGCAGGCACTTGCATAATTTATATTTATTAAAAAAGCAATTACCAGTAATAAAACGAATGATTTTGTAAATCGCATAGAATTTTAACAATAATTTTAAAATGAGCTATAAAATATTAATTATAGTTTGCAATTGAAACGGTTAAATTTGAATACAAATAAGAATAAATTACAAAATAAGCAGATTAAAGAAGTAGAAAGGGAAAAATTAGCATTCAAAAATTGATTTTATTTAAATAAATTCTATATGTATTCTGTTTTAGGCTTTTGAAAAGAAATAGATCTGACAGATTTTAAATATTCACTTTAAAAGAATTCTATAATTTTTTAAAAAAGCATATGAAACTCATTCTCAATTTTATCATTTATTTTATTCTCTCAATCTCAGTTATAAATGCTCAGCAGGATAATTTTAAATATCACAGTGATGCAAATTATTTCGAGCATCAATTTGGAAACCCGACAACTTCTGATAATCCCATACCTTTTATATGGCAGTATTATCAGACTTCTACAACTTACCAGCTTACTGATTTACAGTTCATAGGTTCTAACGGGTGGGCAACGCATATAGGAATGGGGGTTGTATATACTACAAACGCCGGAGCAAACTGGACTTCTTATTCATTCAATGATACTACGTTTTCTACGGGATTCAATGGAATTTATTTTTTAGATAATCAAACCGGCTGGGCAGTTGGTGGAGCTGTATCAATCAGAAAAACTACGAACGGAGGACTGANNCATCGACTGAAAATGAACTATCCGACCAATACTGGTTCGATGCAAATACCGGTTGGATTTGCGGAAGGAATTTCCTGAAAAAATCCACTGATGGCGGATTGACTTATACTGATTATTTTTCGGGCGTACCTCCGACATCGAATGGTGCAAATGCTTTGTTATGTATAACTTTTGTAAATTCATCGACGGGCTGGATAGGCGGAAGTAATCTTGACCATCAGAATTTATATAAAACTACGAATGGCGGTTTAAACTGGGTATTTCAGACCAATCCCGTTTCATCTTATACTTATCCGCAAATAAATGATGTTAAATTCATAGATGCTAATACGGGATTTGCTGCACACGGGACACCTGCTGCCGGAGCAATATTATATACTTCTAACGGCGGTTCAAACTGGACAATTGATAACGGAACAAATACCTGGTTCGATTGTCTTTGGATTAATAATAATATTATGACTTATTGCGGAGAAGGCACAGGCAAAGTTTACTACAGTAATATATCCACAGGAATTAAAAAAATAAATACAGGAGTTCCTGACAAATTCGAACTATCTCAAAATTACCCGAATCCGTTCAATCCGGTTACGACTATAAGATTTCAGATTAAAGATTCAAGATTTGTTACTCTGAAAGTCTATGATAATCTTGGAAGAGAAGTATATACTTTGGTAAATGAATTTCAAAAACCCGGAACGTATGAAGTTAATTTTGATGGTAGTAAGCTTACATCGGGAGTCTATTTTTACCGATTGAAAGCCGGTGAATTTTCTGAAACAAAAAAATTAACGCTGGTAAAATAAAAATTAAAAAGTATTTTTATTCTTTACTATTATCTGATAAATTTAAAATTTAATATGAGGAAATTTATTCTGATTTTAATAATTGTACATTGTACATTGAACATTGAAAATTGTTTCAGCCAGTGGAGTGTAATATCAAATCAGGGAAACGAAGCCGTTTCATTTCCTTCAATCAACATTGGATATTCAACAGCAAACGGAATCACAAAAAAGACCACAAACGGAGGAATTAACTGGTCAACATTATCAGGCGGAAATTTAACAGGAATATTTTTTGTAAATGATCTAACAGGCTGGGTTGTCGGTTACCCGGGATATATTGGAAAGACCACAAATGGAGGAAGCTTTACGCAGCAAACAACAGGAGTGACCGACAGGCTGAATGATGTATTCTTTTTAAACGCAAATACCGGTTGGGTTGTAGGCGGAGATTATTCTACGGAAAGAATTTTCAAAACAACAGATGGCGGAGCGAACTGGATAACTCAAACAAGCAATACGGCAAATAAATTATTTTCGGTTTATTTTATAAATGAAAACACCGGATGGAGTGTCGGCGGACCAAGTTCACCCAAAATTATAAAGACAACGAATGGCGGTACAAATTGGTTTACTCTATCCACAAGTGCAGGAACTCCGCTTTATTCCGTTATGTTCGCTGATTCAAATACAGGTTGGGCTGTTGCAGGATATCTTGGAGGTGAAACAATAATCAAAACTACAAATGGCGGTTCACTATGGTTCAGCCAGTCAAGCGGCGATACCAGATATCTGAGGGATTGTTACGTAAAAAATTCGAACACTATGATAGCAGTCGGACAGGGAGGAAAGGTAATCACTACAACAAATGGCGGAAATAACTGGATTGTCCAGTCAACTGGTTCAACAGTCGAATTATGGTCAGTAGATTTTGCAAATGATTCTGTAGGATATGCGATAGGAGATAATGTCGTTTTAAAAACTACAAACGGAGGTGTGACATTTGAATCAAATATTTCAAATATTGTTCCGGATAAATTCGTTTTGTATCAGAATTATCCTAATCCATTTAACCCGAAGACAAAAATAAAATTTGATATTCCTATGGATTCCCGCATTCGC
>PNBM01000066.1 GCA_003135995.1 Ignavibacteriota bacterium
CTTTTCTCGATTTATTTAAACTTACTTCCAGAGGCAAACAAATATCGCAAAAAAAAGAAATATATTGGTCAAAGATTTTCACGTTATTTTGGGGAGTAATTTTAGTCGGCGGCGCAATGCTTTTCCGGGATTCTAAAAATCCCGTTGTTGAAATCGGATTAACGATTGCATCTATTACATACGGCGGTTTGCTTGGAACATTTTTACTCGGAATATTTTTTAAATATACTGTACAGAGAGATGCCATCATCGGATTTATTGCGGGAATGCTTGTAATGGTTTATATAGTTTATAGTACAAATATAGCTTACACGTGGTACACTATTATAGGTGTAATCGTAACACTTATTACAGCTAATTTAACTTATTACATTAATAAAAAATTTATAAAACCTGAAATTGATTGAACTTTATGTAAATATTGCCATCAACATTCCTTTGCACAGGCTCTTTACCTATAAAGTGCCCGAACAATATTTAAATGAAGTAGATGTTGGTAAAAGAGTTTTAGTACCTTTCGGTAAAAAAATATTGACAGGGATTATAATCGAGAGCACAAATAAAACAGAGCTTAAGAACGTCAGGAGTATTAAAGGAATAATCGATGAAGAAAGAATATTAACCGAAGAAATGATAAATTTCTGTAAATGGGTTTCCGACTATTACATTGCTCCAATCGGGGAAGTATTTTTTTCCGTAATTCCAAAGCAGTTAAACATAGAATCAGGTACATATTATTTTCTTACTGAAAATTATAAAGAAAATATAGATGAAATAAAAAACGAAAATGATTTTATTTATAATATTATTGATTTATTTAGGGGTAATCTAAAAATAAAGCTTTCAAAGAAACAAATAGATAAAAAGCTCGGAATAAAAAATTCGTTAGCCTATCTTGAATTATTAACTGAAAAATTTGTACTCAATAAAGAAACTCAATTCGGCAAAAGACTCACGGGGAAATTTATAAAAATTGTAAATATAAATTTCGATAAAAACGATTTCGAAAATATATTAGAAAAAAATAAAATTAAATCCGATAAACAAAAACTTTTCCTGAGAAATCTGGTGGATAATAAAAATCATGGTTTGACGGAATTGCAAAAATTATCAGGTCTTTCTGCTTCATCAGTTAATTCATTATTAAAAAAAGAATTAATCAAAATCAGTGAATTAAAAGTTGACAGGGAATATACCGAAATATTTGAAGAGGAAGCAAAAGATATTATTTTAAACAATGAACAGGAAATCGCTCTGAATAATTTTAATTCTGCACTTGATAAAAATATTTTCAGGACGTTCCTTTTGTATGGTGTTACGGGAAGCGGAAAAACCGAAGTTTATATAAGGACAATTAAAACTGTTTTGCAAAAAGGAAAAACGGCATTGGTTCTCGTACCTGAAATTTCTTTGACTCCGCAGTTAATTCACAGGTTAAAAAGAAATTTCGGAAACAGTGTCGGCGTTATACACAGCAGGCTATCGGAAGGTGAGAGATTCGATACTTTTCAGAAGATTATAAAAAATGAATATAAAATTATTGTCGGTGCGCGTTCAGCATTATTCTCTCCGCTTAAAAACATCGGACTGATTGTTGTCGATGAGGAGCATGATGATTCATACAAACAGGAAAATTCCCCTAAATACAATGCACGGGATTCCGCAATTATGCGTGGAAAGTTGAACAACGCCGTTGTTATTCTCGGTNNCGCAACGCCTTCGCTTGAAAGCTATTACAATGCCATCAACGGAAAATATACTTTACTCACACTGACAAAGCGTGCGACGAAAATTAATATGCCCGTTATTAAAATTGTGGATTTAAAAAAGAAATACCTTGCTGATAATGACCCGGTGGATTTCTTTGAATTGATTGATAAAGTGAAAATAAAATTTCTTTCAAAAGAATTAATAGTGGAAATAGGGGAGAGATTAGATAAAAAAGAAAGCGTCCTTCTGCTTCAAAACAGAAGAGGCTATCATTCTTATCTGGAGTGCATTAATTGCGGACATGTTGAAATGTGCCCGAGATGTTCTATCTCTTTAACATATCATAAAGCTATCGGAATATTGAAATGTCATTATTGCGGATTCCAGAAAAATCTGATTACGAATTGTTCGAACTGTAATTCGAAATTTCTAATTCAAAAAGGTGCAGGGACGGAACGTGTCGAAGAGGAACTGATTAAAATTTTTCCGAAAGCCATTATTAAGCGTCTTGACTCCGATACATTAACATCGAGGAAACTTTACCAGACAATTTTAAAAGATTTTTACGATAAAAAAATTGATATACTCGTTGGAACGCAGATTATATCTAAAGGTTTGGATTTCCCTGAGGTAACACTCGTCGGTGTAGTGAATGCGGATATAGGGCTATTACTTCCTGACTTCAGGGCGACGGAAAAAACTTTCCAGATATTAACGCAGGTTTCTGGCAGAAGCGGCAGAAGCGAAAAGAAAGGCGAAGTGCTTATTCAAACGAATCACTCGGAATATTATGTTTTTGATAATGTAAAAAATCACGATTATAATTCTTTTTATGAAAAAGAAATTAATTCCCGGAGAGTATTGAACTATCCTCCGTTCAGCAGGATATCGATAGTGGAAACTAAATCGACCGAACAAAAATTAAGCGAATCGAAAATAAAAGAAATATTTAATTTTGTTCGTTCGATAGATAAGAAAAAATTTCTTGAAATATTACCTCCCAACCAACCATTGTTTTCAAAATTAAAAGATTATTACCGGTATCATTTATTATTAAAATCCAAAAAAGATACTGACCCGTCAGGTAATTATTTGATTAAAGTTTTAAAAGCAGTCAAAGACTATTCCGAAAAAAACATTTCCTCAAAAGTGCGCGTATCAATAGATATGGACGCAATCAATCTTCTTTGATAATTTTATAAAACTTTATAAAATTATATTACCTAATACATCCTAAAAATAGTGAAAAAGCGAAATAGCGAAATAGTGAAAAGTAGTAAATTAATTTACCATTCAACATTCAGCATTTAAAGTTGCTCTTAAAAAAGCTCTTAATTTAACATTTAACATTTATAATTGGAAGAAGTGCCCCTGCAAGGATTTGAACCCTGACTGATAGTTCCGAAGACTATTGTGCTATCCATTACACTACGGGGGCTATTCTTAAATTTAATGCTAATACTAAAATTAATCAATTCATATACGATGGAATATCAAAACATACAATTATTTTTCCGAAAAATATTGGTTACCTAAAGTTTAACTTTAGATATTTTTCTCTTGACTATTATAAATATGATAGTTAACTTTGTAAAAAATTTAACATAAATTATATGACTTATATTATTACTTTAGTAATAGTTCTGATTATTCTGATTGCCGGAATAATCGCTTAATATTTGCAATTTTAAAGTTCATATTTTTATTAAAATCAAACAATTTTGATTAATTGTTTGATTTTTTCATTTCTGCCTTACCTTTCAAATAAAGGTTCAGTCTTATAAAAACTAATTCTTATCAAATTTTCGTGAAAAAATCATCTGAAAATACATCTCTAAATTGATGATTTCCCGGATTTCTTGCCTTAAAATGTTTCCAATATATAATTAAAAATTTCGGGAATTTTTCGATATAATATTTGTTTAAACACAATAGTTACTTGACTACTTAATAAAAGCATGATACTATGTTTTAACTGAGAGCGAGTAAAAAAAACGCCAAAATTTGTAAAAATTACGTGTTTTTTAATTTTTATGTGGCACTAAATTTGCAAGTAATTTATTAATTAAATACTATGTTATATGAATGGTCAAAACTTCTTCATCAGGACAAAAATAAATAATCAAAAGCCTAAAAATGTAGCTAAACCTAAACTGGATTCGACCGTTGAATTTAACTTACCGGATAACCAGAAAGTTAATTTATTTTTGTCAGATAAAAACGGAAATGTTTTATTTACAATAGTTAAAGACAAATTTTTAAGAAAGGGATATTATTCGAAGAAATTTGATTTTACTAAGTTACCCGTTGGTTTATATTATTATAAATTAAAAACCGATTTGTACGAATTTACAAAAGCTCTGAAATTGATGTAAATTTAATATAAATAATTACAATTTCAAACTTATCATCGAAATTTNNTTTTTACTCATTTCAGGGAATTTCATCACTTCATTTCTACTTAATTCTGAACATCAGTTGATTTAATATCTATTCGCATCTCTTTTATCAAGTTATTCATTGGCTGCAGTCAAGGAACTTAATTACAAATTATTTTATTTAATTAGAATAAAACAACAATTTAAAAGAGAAAGGATTTCAAATTGAAAAAGAGAATTATTTCTAATTTGGTATTTATTTTAATATTGGCTACTATTGTAATTATGGCTTGTAACAATTCCAATAACCCTGTTAATAACAGTACATATACAGTAAGCGGAACAATAAATTTTGTGGATACAAATATTGCTAATGATACTTCACGTGGAGCTTATACTATTGATGCATTTGCAAATTGGCCTCCGACAAGCAGCCCGAACGGATTTGCATTTTTAAATATTACCCGGTCCGGTAATTTATATTCTGCAAATTATTCTATACCCGGTTTGTTAAACGGAAGTTATGTGTTAACTTGTGCATACCTGAGAAAACCATATTCCGCCGGCAGCGTTGTTATTTTAGGACTTTATGGCTGTGATACATCCCATTCGCTGGTTTGTTTTAATAGCCCGACTTCAAAAGCATCTGTACAGGGCTATAATGTTACAGGTATTAACTTTTTATCTTGGATAGATACTAACAAAAGGATATATTAATTTTTTAATTATAGAAAAAAATCAGATTAACATTTTTATTTTTTAAATGCCTTCTTTACGATTATTATTTTTAATAACTGTATTTCTTTTGTTTTCGTTTGCTCAAAATTTATTTTCGCAAAATAATAATATTCTGAACATATCAGGTATTATCCTGGATGAAAGTAATAACGAAGTTGTATCTTCAGTTCAAATTCTGCTTGAACGAAAAGACAAAGGATATAAAATAAATACGAGTACAAATCTTCTGGGCAAGTTTTTATTTGAAAATCTTATTGAAGGCGATTATAAACTTACTTTCGTCAGGCTGGGTTATCAAACGAAAATTCTTGATTATACGGTAACTGATGATGAAAAAAATTTCCTGACCGTAACAATAACACCTGTCGTAATTGAGATTGAAAAAATAAATGTAACTGCTACAAAAACAGAGCAGACACTCGAAAAAACTCCCTCATCAATAAATCTTGTTTCCGACGACGATATTGCTCAAAAAAATAAATTTACTTTTGACGAAGTACTTGCAGATGTGCAGGGAGTTACAATAAACAGAACAAGCGGGATAAACGTCAGTGCGTTGTCCATAAGAGGAAGTTCAGACGTTGCCGGCGGCGGAATCGGGAATAGGGTATTGTTATTACTCGATGGAAGACCTTCATTAACAGGGGATTCAAAAGGAGCGCTGTGGTCTCTTATTCCAATATCTATAATCGACAGGGTGGAAGTTGTTAAAGGTGCTTTTTCATCATTATACGGTTCGAGTGCAATCGGCGGAGTAGTAAATGTCATTACAAAAAAACCGTCATACAAACCATATTTTGCTCTCGGTTTGAATTATGGATTTTATGAAAAACTTCCTGATAACCTGAAATTTTCTGATAATCTTCAATCGCTTAAAGGCATAGATGTCATTCAAAGTAATACATTAAATAAATTTTCATATTTATTAAATTTTGATTATAAAGAAAACGAAGGATATTCTCAGCAATCTAATTTCAATTTATACAGCGGAATAGGAAAATTATCGTATGATCTTTTCAGCAACCGTGATCTTGAATTTACTTTCCAGTACACAAATTCAGAAAGCGGTTATCCTCATTACTGGCGAAAGGATGCGGGACAGGTCGCACAGCCGTATATGATAGACCCTTTATATATCGGCGATAAAATAAATAAGGAAACACAAAGTTTTGATTTGAATTACAGGTCAATTCCGAGTGCGAAAGCAAAGTTTTCATCGAGATTTTATTATTACAAATTATATAGCGTGTCAGATTATAATCCGAATAATCCGGTTTCATCTCAATACGGAATTCCCGGGCAGGATTTCAAAAACTATATCACGTCATACAATTTTGGAAATATAAATCAGATGGATTATGAAGCCGGAAAGTCTCATTATATTATAACGGGAACCGATGTACAATGGAATGTAGTCCGTTCTACACCAGCAGATATATTATACGGCGACCGGCAGCAAAATAATTTTGGTGTTTACGCACAGGATGAATGGAAACTAATAAAAGCAAAAAATGATGATGCAATTTTATCTTCGACATTCGGCGGAAGGTTGGATTACAGTAAATTCGTCGGTGCAATGTCCACAACACAGGTAAATCCTAAATTATCTTTTTTGTATGCACCTGAAAGTAATTCTCCCGTTTTTACAAACACATCTTACAGAGTACTGATTGGGCGTGCATTCAGGACACCATCGATAGCTGAACTTTATTTCAAGAAAGAATTATTTGGTGGGTTTGATTTTATTTATAATCCTAATTTAAAACCGGAAACAATGTATTCACTTGAAATCGGTTTTCGGAAACAATATAAAACCAGGTTTACACTCGATGTTTCAGCTTATTTCAATTTGTATGATAATTTAATTCAATATGTAAATATAGGAGGATTTATTAACGGTCCTTTTCAGGTTCAGAATGTGGCGAAGTCACAAATCAAAGGGATAGAATTTCTTATTAATTATACATCATCGTTCAGAATTTTAAATGAAAAGTTCGGCTATAAATTTGAATTTGATTATAATTATAATGATGCAAGAGATTTATCTGCGAACAGGAAAGATGATTTGCTTCCATNNTGCTTCCATATAAACCAAAACACAATTTAAATTTTGATGTTAACCTGGACTATTTCGGATTTGATTATAACGTAAGCGGAAAATATATCAGTAAAATTGAAAAAGTAATATTTTATAAATTCGAGGAACCTGATGCATATTTCTTAATGAATATGAAATTAAGCAAAAAAATCGGCAGTCATGTCAGCCTGTTTGCGGCAGTCAATAATATATTCGATAAATTTTACCAGGAATTGGAACGAATCCCTGCTCCAAACAGAAATTACAATTCCGGAATAAATATTGAATTCTGATAGAGATTAATTATTAAATTATTCTTTCCCAATCGGGGATTGGGANNTTCTTTAACTTCTATAACTTCTTTAACTTCACTTTATAACTTTACAACTTTATTACTTTATAATTTAAATGTCGAACCCAAACAGCATTCCAAAATAAAATCTCCATTCCTGTCCGTAGGTTACATTTTCTCCTCTGAAATTTTTGGTGAATTTATCAAAGCCGTATGCGGCATTAAAAAATATACTTGTCGGGAATTCATAATTCGAAAATGTTTGTAATCTAAGTTCAGCTCCAATATCTTTTTTAAAATCACCGATTTTCACATCTTTTTCATCCCATGCATTTCCCCAATCACCATAAACTGAAAAATAAAGTTTATCGAGATAAACCGGAGAAATTCGGGTATCTATGTGAGTAAAGAGTGGAAACCTGTATGTTAAATTGCTTGTGAATAAACGTCCTCCGCCGAGAGCATAAAACGGATAGCCTTTCATACCGGGTAATCCGGAAGCATAATTATTATAGAAATCATCCACCTGTGGTCCAAAAATTGTCGCTGCTCTGAATTTAAATGTAAGGGAATGTAAATTATTAAAAAGTCCAAAAGCTTCCATCCAGTTCGCATCGAGCTTATGTAGTTTATTTGTTGTATAGAGAGTTTGTAAATTACCATTATTATCAACGGTAAAAGCAGGATTTATTTTGCTGATTTCGTAATCATATCTTATATCCACTCTTCTGCCTATCGGGTTTATATCTTCATGTCTGTTTGGATAAATGCTTTCATATTTATATTCTGCCGAAAAATTATTTGATTTAAAATAATCCTGTGATGAACCTCTTATAAAAATTCCGCTTGAGGGAATAATAAAACCATCGAGTGCTGAAGCATATTTATTGAATGAATAAGTTAATTTTAAATCATGGTTAATATTAACAATTTTAAAAGCCATTCCGATATCAAGTGCCAGGAGATCATAAGTTACACCTACAGTAATCGAATCGGTTCCCGCAATTAACTGTCCCGTTGATTTTCTTGAAACATTGTATCCCTCTATAGAAAATACAGGAGAAAAGCCAAGTTGTTTAGAGAAGAAATTTTTCAGAAAAGGAACTCCGTTATCATATTCAAACTGAAGGAATATATCTCTTTCATAATTCCTGTTCATAGCAATTCCTCCGAACATCGATACCCTGTTCATTAACTCATCGGAATATAAATACAATCCGGGTTTAATGGCATCGAGAACATTGCCGCTTTTAGAGTAATCATCATATCTTATCACGGGGAAAAAAGATAATGAAGTAAATATACTATTATATGGTTTTGAAGGTAAACTTGTCACTCCGACATCATTAAAGTTTTTTAATCCATTCCAGTCAAACTTTAAAGAATTTGCGTCTGCCGGAGCTTTTGGTGTGACTAATCTTTCAGTTCCCGAATATGAAACAAGCGACGATGTATCTTTTTCGCTGAAATTTTTCAGAAGAGAAATTTTATAACCGTTCGAATGGTATGAAGAATAAACCAAATTATTATTTGTGTCAACCGATGGCATAAATGCCCCTCCCAATTCGTTTGTAATCTGTTTTGTTTCTTTAGTTTCAAAATTATAAGAATAAATATTGAAAATACCTGTTCTGTCGGATGCATAATATAATTTTTTTCCGTCTTTTGACAACACAGGATTTCTCGTATCTGTTTCTTCGTCATTAAATAAATAAGAATATTCTCCTGTTTCAATATTAAGTATTGAAATTTTCCGATTATCCCTTAGAGAAAATTCAAAAATTATTTTTGAATCATTTTCAATAAATCCGGGACTGTAGATCTGCTCACCCTGGTTAAATTTAGTTGGTGAAGAAATATTCGAACCGTCGGCATTTGATATTTTAAGATTTAGCGTTCCGGCTTTGTTGACAACAAAACATATTTTTTTGCCATCAGAAGAAAAAGCAGGGGAATACGCTCTCAGTTCTTTTGTTAATCTTTTCTCATCCTTTGTTCCGAAGTTGTATTCATATAAATCGTAAATTGTNNAATTTCTTTTTGCGTACACTAATTTTTTCCCATCCGGGCTCCACGAGAAATCAGTGGAAACAGGAAATGCAATCATTTCGGATTTCTTCGTCTGGATATTATAAACAAATAATCCTGTGGAAGCATAATCATAATCCTGGTTGGAAAGATAAGCGATTTTTTTTCCGTCGGGTGAAAAATGAGGAAAGTAATTTGCAAAGCCCTTCTTCTCTATTATATCTCCCGCAACTAATGTTTCTTTGACGCCTTTTATTTTTGCGTTATAATCTTTTTTTAAATATTCTTTCCATTCTTCATACAATTCATTTCCGTCTTTTCCAATAGCTCCTTTAATTGCTTTATCCACGCTGAAGTTTGTTAAATCTCCGAGATTATCCGTGATTTCCCTTAATTTATTTTCACCGTACATTTTAGAAATATATCTCACGAGTGCAAATCCTGAATTATAAATCGATTCTGCTTTAAGGCTCGTGATTGATGAAAACTGTCCCATTTCATTCCAGGTGAGCATATTATTATCGAGTACATAAGAACGAAGAATCATATCCCTGTGCGAATCCCAGTAATCATATCCCATTTGCTGTCTTTGATATTGAGCAGTTCCTTCTGCAAGCCAGGAAGGAACTCCTACGCCGGAAACAGGGTATGATACTATAACATTCGGATAACCATAAAGAACATCCGGTCTGCGTTCTTTTTCATAATTTAACCACTGCAGGTATATAGCGGGAAGCTGACGTGCAAACTTCATAGAAGCCTGAATTTGAACGATGTGAGTAAACTCATGCGTAATCACGTTTCGTAACCAGTTATGCGTTCCTCTTAAATCAAAATCGAGTGCGGACGCAAAAATTTCTATTCTGTTGCCGTAAAAATCCGTAGCGCCGTTAGATATATCCGAAACGTCGGTCACGACGAAACTGACCTTTTGCGTTGGCTCATATTTATATAAAGATGTTATCGGACCAAATACTTCTTCGGCAATTTTTGCTATAGTTTGTGCAGTTCTTTCCGTACCCTCGTGGTAATTAACATAAAAATGTGTTGTTTCGATTGTGAACCAATTTAGGTCAGGATGCGATTCAAACTGTGAACGCGCTGATTGTAAATTTACAAAAGCATAGAAACATACCAAACATACCGCAAAAATAGATTTTTTATTAACCATTGAATATATTAATATTAATAATTATAATTGAAAATATAAAATAAACAAGAAGTATATGATTATGAATAGGCGACTAGATTTTTACATTTANNTAAAAGAATTTTTTTTTTAACAATATTTAACAAATTAAAACACATAGCCTATAGAATTATTATTATAACTTATAAATAAAATAAATATTTTTTGATTTCACATTCGGAAAATAAACTAAATAGACTAAATTTGGATTTCAAAATAAAGTCATTAATAGTTTTATTTACAATTATAATAAATCTATTGTCTATTTGCAATGTTACTTTTTCTCAAGGCAGGCGTGATATAGATAAATTCAGAGGCTTTGGTTACAATGTAAATGACACGACAAAAAATAAATCTCTCGATTCTGTCCAGGCTCTTTTAGATTCTTTAAGAAGGCTGCCTGTAGATTCTACCGCCCGTGTGAAATATTTTAAATACAATCCGGAATATAGTTATTCAGCCCCCGTTAAAGAAAAAACATTTCCACTATTATTAGAAAATTCTTCAAGCATAAAAACCGAAGTTACATTTGATTCTCTGAATAATGCCGTAATTACACAGAAATTCGACGATGAGGATATAAAAGCTCCTGTTGTTATTCCTTTACAAAAATATCTTGAAATGCTTGGTAAAGTTAACGAAAAAGCCATCTTTGATGGTTTATTTTCGGATAGATATAAAGGTATAACTACAGATGATTTATCTCGGCTCTTTGAAAAATTCACAGATATAACAATTCCTCTGCCTTTTAAAACGGAAACAATTTTCGGTCCGCCGACATTTAATCTGCGTATTAATGGGGCGATAGATATAACGGCGTCTTATCAGAATATTACGAGTGACCAATCCGTTTTGACATATACTTCGAATGCACAAAATAATATTAATTTTAAACAGGAAGTCCAGGTAACTGCAAAAGGAACAGTCGGTGATAAATTATCTATAGATGCAGACTGGAATACACAACGTGTTTTTGATTTTGAAAATCAACTTAAAATAAAATATACCGGATATGCAGATGAAGTAATTCAAAAAATAGAAGCTGGAAATGTATCGCTCGATACTAAATCAAGTTTGATTCAATCGACTCAGGCGTTATTCGGGATTAAAGGAGAATTTAAGTTAGGACCGTTGTATATTTCTACCGTCGTTTCCCAAAAGAAAAGTAAACAGGAATCAAAAGATTATTCAGGCGGCGCCCAGCAGCAGGATTTCCAGATTAATGTTTATGATTATTCAGATAATCATTTCTTTCTCGATATATTGTATCAAAAGAGTTTTACAGATTTTTATAATTCACCATCAGGTCAGCTTACTGCATACGTCAGCGAACATCAGGTATTATCTAATAACCCTGATTTCGGGGTTTGGTTGCAATGTAATGAAACGGAAGCGACCAAGCGATTTGCAACTGCTATCGTAATGCTGCCTTCAACAACTGACACTAACTATAATATAATTGTTAAAAATGTTCAAACTCCGGGTGTACAATTTTTTGGTTACTTTAAGAAATTAAGTACATCTGATTATACTATTGACCCGTATGGAGGTTTTATAAGTTTGAAAATAAATGTTCCTGATAATTATCATGTAGGGGTTTCTTATACAACGAATAATAATCAAAAATATGGAAAGGGTGATATAGGTTCATCTTCTACAGATACATTGATTTTAAAAATGGTAAAGTGTGCGAATCAAAGTCCTGACGCAACTCCCGTTGCATGGGAACTGAAGCTTAAAAACATTTACCGTCTTCCTGTTTCCAAAATTATTCAGGATGGTTTCAAACTCGATGTTTTTCATAATAATAATAATGTTTTAGAACCGAGTGTTCTTGTTAACGGGGTTCCTTCTTCATTAAATACAATATTAAAAATTGACCGTTATACGGGCACTTCTCAAAGTCCTCCGCCTGATGGTATATTTGATTTTATACCGGGAAAAACAATTAATATCGAAACAGGTGATATAATATTTCCGAGTCTAAAACCTTTTGATGATGATATTGTGGCGGCAGGTCTCGATACTTCAATTTACAAATTTGCCGAAATTTATACTCAGAGAAAATCCGTTACATCCACAAACCCCAAAGCTTCTTTATATTTTATCAAAGGTAGTGCAAAGGGTGAACAGGGTATTAGTAATACAATAAATTTGGGATTTAATGTTGTTATGGGAAGCGTGAAAATATTAATAGGGTCAACGCCATTACAGGAGAATGTAGATTATTCTGTTGATTACAGCACCGGAGTTGTTGTGATTAGAAATGCGACCGCACTTACGTCAAAGGATTTAAAAATCACTTATGAAACAAATGATTTATTATCACTCGCTTCAAAAACATTGTTTGGCGTAAGAGCGGATTATAAAATAAGCGATAAAAGCACACTTGGTTTTACATTTGTAAATTTGGTACAGCAAACCTTAAATGATAAAGTCAGGATTGGAGAAGAGCCGACCAACAATTCCATGTTCGGGGTTGATTTTACTACTGAAGTTAAATCCAAGGCTTTGACAAATATGGTAAATTTAATGCCAGGTTATAATACAAAGGAAGAAAGTAGTTTAACTTTTAAGAGTGAATTTGCATATATGACTCCCGACCCGAATACGAAAAAAAGTGCAATACCACAGGATAACAACTCTTCAATTGCATATATTGACGATATGGAAGGCGCAAAAAAACTTGTTTCACTCGGTACAAATTATAGCACGTGGACAATTAGCTCGGTTCCGGTCGACACCGCTCTTATGCCGCCAATTACCACATATCATGATACTTTATCAAATTATATAGATTCTATAAGAAATTTCAAAAGATGCAGTTTAAAGTGGTTCAACGTTCCAAATGACGTCAACGTTAAAGATGTATATCCGCTTCGCGATGTTCAACCCGGGCAGGATAAACTTACACCATTTTATATTGTTTTCGACCCTTCGCATAGGGGAGCATATAATTTTATGGATTTATTATACGATACTGCACATAAAAAAACAAATTGGAATGGTATTATGAAATATCTTAATACTACTTCGACGGATTTAGTCAATGAGAATATTAATTATATTGAGTTCAATATGCGTGTAGATGTTCCGGCTGGTGCGGATGTAAAAAACGCAAAGTTTTTAATTGACCTCGGCGCTATATCGGAGGATGCTATACCTAATCATAAATGGGATACCGAAGATAAAAACAATAATGGTATACTCGACGATGGGGAAGATATCGGATTAGATGGTCAATCGGATGTGGATGAACTGGGTAATTATAATTTTGTAAACCATACAAATTATACAGACCCGTCCCAGGGGAACTTGGGTGGGGACCCGGCGCTTGATAATAATGGTTCGGACCCTGCAATTATAGATTATAATAAAATAAATGGAACTCAAAATAATAGATTTTTTGAAGGAGGAAACAAACCTGATTCTGAAGACTTGAATCATAATGGTTCAGTCGATTATACGAACGAATATTTTGAATATGAAGTAAAATTAGATACAAATAACAACAGTAGAATTTCGGGAAGAGGTGCTCCGGGAAGCGGATGGTTTCAGTTTCGAGTACCGCTTTCAGAGTTTACAAAAATGGTAGGTTCGCCTCAGCTTACTAATATAGAATACGCAAGAATATGGATAAAAGGCGTTGACCAAACTATAAAATTAGCTTTAGTTGATTTTAACCTTGTTGGAAATCAGTGGTATAAAGTTAATAAAGCAGATACTTCTTATACAATATCCGTAGTAAGTATCGAAGAAAATCCACAAATCTATATGAGTCCGGTAGCAGGTGATATACTCAGACAAACAGTCAGAAATACGAGCGGTGTGAATACAAAATCGAACGAACAATCAATGGCATTGTCTGTCACAAATCTTCAAAGTGGTCAAAGCAAATTAGCTTATAAAGATTATAGGACTCAGATTCTTGATTTATTCAGTTACAAACAAATGAAGCTGTTTGTAAACGGTGACCCTACTTTTAATTATACAAACGAGAATGTTTATGATGCAACTATGATAGTGAGGTTTGGAACTGATTCGAGTAATTTCTATGAATACAGGGCTCCGATTCATCCGGACACCCGACCCCATCAGCCCTGGAATTCTTTAAACGAAGTCAGCATTATATTTGCGGATTTAACGGCTTTAAAGATTACAAGAGATTCTGTTAACCAGATTGTCGATATGAAGGTGCCTAACGGACCGCCCGGTGCAATTTATAGAGTAAAAGGTAATCCTGCTTTGAATTCAATCCGTGAATTTATTTTAGGTGTCGAAAAAAATCGTACAGCACAGAACTCTACTATTACAGGTAGTGTATGGTTTAATGAATTAAGAGTTCTGCAGGCAGACGATGCTAACGGATATGCTTTCAATATAAACACAGGATTGAAGTTAGCTGATTTTGCGAATTTCAGTGTTAATTTTTCTAAAACAGACCCTAATTTTCATGCTTTAGATGAAAGAGTTGGAAGCAGGGTTACGGGACAACTACTGGATTTCAACGGTACGATTAATATTCACAAATTTATTAATAATGCAATTGCCTCGGCGTTCGGAGATGAATGGAAGGATTTCCTGAATTTGCCGATATCATTCAGGCACAGCGAAAACCTGATTAAACCGAAATATTTTCCGGGTACCGATATAGCAATAGATAATGCTGCTACTTCGAAGTATGAGCAGGTTCTTAAAAAAACAAATGATGTCAATCTCGCTAAAACTGCCGCAAATGATATTCAGTTGCAAGCTCAATCTCTTAGTGTTAGCAATAATATTACAATAAGCGGATTAGCTTTTAAATTTCCGGGTAATAATTATTTTGTTCGAACTATAGCAAATGCATTTTCTGTTAATTTTTCTGCCACATATGGTAGTCAGAGGGATATTACTTATGAAAAGAAATTTGATTTTAATTCCACAGGAAGTCTTAATTTTAACACCGATTTCGGTCTTGCAGATAAATTTAATCTTAAGATTGGAAAAATAATTCATTTAGGGGATGAATATAAAGACGCAAAAATTTATTTATTTCTTCCGTTCTTACCTTTAGCTCCGTTTTATACATCCAATTTTATTGCGACTACTGATTTTAACAGGACTCAAACCGAATCAAGACAACGTCAATTCCTCGTAGATGACCCTGTAAGCCGGTTATTCAGAGCAGACAGGGGATTTAGTTTTAATTGGAAATTCATTGAAAACTGGATAGTGGATTTAGGCGGGACTTATAGCGTGAAAATCGGAAGTGACCTTACACCGTTTGAAACAAATAACGATAGCCTGAAAACACAAAGGTCCGAAAGTCAGCTTTACAAAGATATATTTTTTAATGCCGGGCTTGTGAATTTCGGAAAAGATCTGGATTATACACAAACAACAGGTTTTAATCCGAAGTTTAATTTTCCTGTAATTAATAAATTCCTTGATATAACGAGTTCATATAATGTTACTTATGGATGGCAAAATCCAAATACAACAGTAAACATTGGTTATAATGTTGGTTATTCAAATACAATCTCTGCGGGTACGAATATAAAATTCAGTGAATTACTGAATTTATTCAAAGGTTCCGGAAAGACACTTCCCGGTAAATTTATCGGGGGTGCGGGAAATCAAAGTTCGGATAAAAAATCTGCATTAACTTTTGATGATGATAAACCGGGATTAGGTGATATAATTAAAATTCTCGGTACTTTCTTTCCTGATAATGTTAATTTAACTTTCAACCAGTCAAATCAGGTTTCGAATCCGGGGGTAGGGGGCAGACCGGGTTTTGGTAATTTCTGGATGTCACCGGTTACAAGTGAAGACCTCGGTCCTTCGAGACTTTACCAGCTTGGACTATCTATGTATCCCGGCAGAAGAGTTCCGAATCTTTCCAATATTACGGATGCTTTTAATCAGTCAAATAATTTAACGCTAACGGCAACAATCGCTCCGATATTTCCTCAAGCAATAAAAATGAATCTGACCTTTAAAAATAATTGGGGATTTAATAATTCATTAACTTATATTTCTGATTTGAACGGAAATTTATCGGCTCCCACAAATAAAACAAGCAACCTTACAAAAGGTTATTCTATGTTTTTTGCGGGAAGTGTGGATAAATTTAATTTTACGGGTTCAGCAGACCCGACTGAAAATACTAAAAATATTTCTGCTGCATCTAAGAAATCAATCGGCTCAATTCCATTTCCAAATTGGAGCTTGACGATTTCGGGTATGGAAAAATTTCCGCTCTTTGCACAGTTCGCTACTTCTGTATCTATTGAAAATAGTTTTACATCGGAATATAATGAAGCTACATCTGTCGATATCAATAGCGTTTCTATTCCTTCAAATCAAAATGTTACTCAATCATTCAATCCGTTGATTGGAATAAATATTACTTTCAAGGAAGCATTTGGCGGCAGCCTTACGGCTTCTGTGAGGTTTAATAATTCCGTCACAAATGCACTGGTGCCTCAAAGTAATCTGATTCAAACGACAAACACGAACGACTGGAGTGTGATTGCGAATTATGCAAAGTCAGGTTTTGAAATTCCGTTATTCGGGCTTTCGTTGAAGAATGATATTGCGTTTGCATTGACTATTTCAAAAAATACAAGTAATCCGCTTGATTATAGATTTACTTTATCATCGGATGGAGTTCATAATGATGTAGAACCTGTACCGGGAAATGGTTCGAGTGTACTAACGTTTAATCCATCGATTCAATATTCTCTTAGTGCGAAAGTTCAAATGCAATTATTCTATAAATATATACGCACTGAACCGACACAGGGAACTGCAAATACAATACCGAGAACATCAAACGAAGGTGGATTGAATATCAGGATATCGATTCAATAAGATTAGTAAAAATATTTTGTCTTTCCCAATCGGGGATTGGGAAAGAGGATAAAATTTATAGACTCGCGTTTTTCTCCTTCCCAATCCCCGATTGGGAAGGAATGAAATTTCTTTAACTTCTTTAACTTCTATTCTACTATCAACTGCTCTTCTACTTCTTAATCGAAATTTCTCCGCTTATAATTTTATTCCGAATTTCCTCAACTTTTTGACGAACTTTATCCGGAAATAAATTTTTATTATTATCATCATAAACATAATTCACACCATTTTCCTTTAACCCGAGTGATTTAATACCGCCTTTGAATTTTCCGTCTTTAAATTCTTTTATAGTCTGGTAAATACTTTCATCAACCATTTTCACCATGCTTGTTAAAACAAAACCTGGTGCCTCTTTATACTGGTCGAGGTCAACACCTATTGCAAGTTTCTTTTCAGTCTTTGCGGCTTCAAATAATCCCAAACCGGATAGTCCCGAAGCATGATATATTATATCCGCACCATTTTGATATTGGCTTAAAGAAATTTCCTTTCCTTTACTCGGATTTTTGAAACCATCACCTGTTACGCTAACATATGCAATTAAAACTTTACAATCCGGATTCACATAACTCACACCCTGTTTATAACCTTCTTCAAATTTTTTGATAAGAGCAGATTCCATTCCGCCAAGAAATCCTACCTTATTGGTTTTTGTTGTTAGTCCTGCGATTGCGCCGATTAAAAACGAACCTTCTTCTTCTTTAAATTCAAGAGCTATTAAGTTCGGAGGTATTGTTTTTGTCGTATCGACTGAATAATCTATGCAACCGAATTTTTTACCAGGAAAATCTTTCGCAATATTATTTATATCTTCCGTGAAAATAAAACCAATTCCGAAAATTAATCCGATTTCATTATTGCTTGCTAATTTTCTCAAAGCGGATTCTCTGTCGGAACCATCGCCCGGGTCGATTACTTCGAAATCTATTCCGAAATCTGTTTTAGCTCTTACCAGTCCGTTGTATGCAGCATCGTTAAATGATTTATCCCCTTTACCCCCGACGTCGAATACAAGTCCTACTTTAACAGCATTTTTTTGTTGTGCATCATTTTTTACTTCGTTTTTTTTGCAGGAGAAAGAAAAAGAGATTAGTATAAGTAATAAAATTAAATAATATTTTTTTTGATACATTTTTATTGTAAATAATTTTTTTAGTTTTATGGAATATTTGATTCTTTAAAAATAAAATACATCTCAAACTGATAAAAAAGAAATAGTCATGAAGCATTGGAT
>PNBM01000192.1 GCA_003135995.1 Ignavibacteriota bacterium
GTCGACTTTATGCTGATGAAAAAGCAAGCAATCGATGCAGCTATTAATGCCATGCGCGATGCAGGACTCAAACTTTCTACAGATGAAATCCGCCAGCGAATCGATCAGATTTATAAAGAGCGTGGAATTGAATTCCAAAGCGTCTTCGATGAATTGCTCTACCGCGAGTTCAGCAAGGTCGATCATAAAATTCTTTCCGCCGGCGTCATCGCATATCGCCGTGCGCGGGAAGCGGCACTCGTTCCATACCCGCACGTCACGATGACACTCATCAAGCTTTCGAAGATGCAGTTAAAACTCGGAGTTGTCTCGGATGCACCGGGCAAGGAAGCGTGGCTTCGCCTTTGTTATCTCAACTTTCATCACCTCTTCGATGCAGTTGTCACATTCGATGATACCGGTATGCGGAAGCCAAATCCGGAGCCATTCCGAAAAGTATTAGAGATGCTGCAGATAGAACCAGGTGAAGCTCTCATGGTGGGAGATTGGGCTGAACGCGATGTGCTTGGTGCGGCACAAGTTGGGATGAAAACAGTTTTTGCGAGATACGGAGATACATTTAATACAATACATCCCGGGTCTGATTATGATATAAATGATATTGCAGAATTAATACAAATTGTAAGAAAGGAAAATAATTTATGATAAAAGGTATTGGTATAGATATAATAGATATTAAAAGAATTAAAAGAATGATGGAGCAATACGGCGACAGATTTTTTGAAAGGATACTGACGGAAAACGAAATTAAATATTGCAAATCATTTTCAAAACCGGATTTGCATTTTGCAGGAAGATTTGCATCGAAGGAAGCTTACTCTAAATCAATAGGGACGGGCATTTCTAAACATTTCGGATGGAAGGATATTGAGATTTTAAATGATAAATTAGGGAAACCTTATATACATCATATTGTAGAAAATCAATATTCAAAATTTATTTACAACGTAAGCATTTCTCATACAGATGAATATGCATGCGCGGTAGTAACCTGCGAAGATTAAAAAATAAAAAATAAAGAATAAAAAATAAAGAATAAAAAATAAAAGCGCAGAACTTAAAATGAAGGTGCAAAAAACAAGAAGAGCAAATATCAAGAAGAATTTTTAATATATGAAGGCTATTATTGGATTTTTATTTAACATTTAACATTTAAAATTGAAAGAGCTAGCCGTTGAATCGCTCTGCGATGAAAATTCCTGACTGGGCGTTGATTTTATCTATGATTGCATTCAGTTGTTTAAGATTTTCTACTGCAAGTATCAGAGTACCTTCGAACATATTTCCTTTTGAATTAATATTCAGGCTTTTAATATTAATTTTAAAACTTTTAGAAATTGTTTTTGTGATTTCGTTTAAAATTCCCGGTTTATCTTCTCCGATAATTTTTATTCCGCCTGTGAATTCACCTGCAGAAGAATCTCCCCAGTTAATTTCAACAACTCTTTGAGGGTCAATTAAAAATAGATTTACTATGTTCTTGCAATTTTTCCTGTGGATTTTTATACCTTCAGTTTGCGTAATAAAGCCTATTACATCGTCACCCGGTATGGGATTACAGCATTGAGCAAAATCGTATTTAATTCCATCCATCTCTTTCTCTGTTGCACCGTTCCCGATAAATATTCCTGTTGTTGCTGCTCTCGCATCTTTAACATATTTGTCAAATGTAACTTCAGTTTCCGCTTCTATATTTTCCGCAAGAATGGTTTCCTGAGCTGAATCGATTTGCGGAATTTTGTTCCTGTCGAGCAGAAGTTTAATTACCAAATCAATCTTATTTTCATCCCTGCCTGATTCACAAAAGAAATCCTGAGAGCTTTTAAATTTTATTTTGTGAAGTACTTTATTGAAATCATCTTCATCGAAATGAATTTTTTGTTTCTTGACTTTTTTATCGAATATTTCTTTTCCCTTTGCAATTAATTCTCTTCGTTCCGAATTAAAATATTTTCTTATATCCGATTTAGCTTTATGAGTCACGACAAATTTTTCCCAATCCCTTTTCGGCTTGGAATTTTTAGATGTAATGATTTCAACCTGGTTACCGCTCTTTAATGGTGTATCGAGCGTAACGATTCTGCCATTTACTTTAGCGCCGATACACCGCATTCCAACCTCGGTATGTATTTCAAAAGCAAAATCCAGCGGCGTTGCGCCCGAAGGTAAAATTTTCAGTTCACCTTTAGGAGTGAAGCAATAAATTTCGTCCTGGAACAGGTTTAATTTAAAACTTTCAATTAATTGTTTTGAAGTTATATCATCCCGACTCGCGTTTTCGAAAGTGTCGCGGATGGATTTCATCCAGTCTTCAATTTTCTTATCATTAAGATGTACATTCTCTTTGTATTTCCAGTGCGCTGCAATACCTTTTTCAGCAATTTCGTGCATTTCTCTTGTTCTGATTTGCACTTCAACAAGTTTACCTTCCTTACTCATTAAAGTAGTATGAATAGACTGATATCCGTTTTGCTTAGGAAGTGAAATATAATTCTTGAAGCGTTCCGGAATCGGAATATATATTTGCGAACAAATTCCATAAACGGCGAAGCAATCATATTTGTTATCTGTATCGAGAATAATTCTTACTGCAAACAGGTCATAAATTTCATCAAATGTTTTATCGCGTGTTTTAATTTTTCTATAGATACTGTAAATATGTTTTGCTCTTCCGCTTAATTCGAATTTGTAATTTCCTTCGTTCAAAGCATCTTTAATCGGCTCGACAAATTTTTTAATAAATTTATCCCGTTCTCTTTTTTTCTCTTTTAATTTATTTGCAATTTCGTCATAAGCTTTTTTATCAAGATATTTAAAAGACAGGTCTTCAAGTTCGGTTTTTACATTCGATAAACCGAACCTGTGAGCAAGAGGTGCATATATTTCCAGCGTTTCCTGAGCCATACGCAGCTGACGGGAATCAGAAAGAAATTCAAGAGTCCTCAGATTATGCAAACGGTCGGCAAATTTAATTAACATAACCCTGATATCTGACGTCATAGAGAGAATCATTTTTTTATATGATTCCACCTGTTTCAGTTCGTAATTTTCGAATATACCTTCTATTTGAGTAGCACCATCAACTATTTCGGCTACTTCATCGCCGAATTCGGCTTTAATATCATTGATTGTGAATTTAGTATCTTCTACAACATCATGTAGGAGTGCGGCAGCAACGGAAATATCATCGAGGGGGATTTCTTTTGCAACTATCATAGAAACTTCATACGGATGAGAAATATAAGGTTCTCCCGAAGCACGTTTATCGTTTTTATGTGCTTCCAGAGCAAATCTAAAAGCATTGGAAACTAAATTCTCATTTACTTTTCTTGAAGATAAATTATTTCTGCATGCAGCAAGCAGTTCGTCTAATTTTTTCCTGTAATAATTGCTAAACATTATATCCCTTATTTNNCCTTATTTGGAATTTAAATTATTGTCTTAAATTTTATATAAAAACCTCTGCCTTCAAAATTTTAAAAGATTATTATTATATTAATTATTTTTATCAATATACACAATACATATAAATGAATAAAATTTAGGTTCCAAAAAGCCTGTCTCCGGCATCACCGAGACCCGGAACTATATAGCCTTTTTCATTTAATTTTTCGTCGAGACTGCAAGTGATAATATTTATTATTTCTTTTTCAATATTACTAAACCTTTTTTCAATCGCTTTAATTCCTTCGGGCGCGCACAACACTGAAACAACATCGATGTCTTTTATTCCCATATTTAGTAAATATTCGAGCGTGAAAGTTACACTTCCGCCTGTTGCAATCATCGGGTCGAGAACAATTACTTTAAGTCCTCTTTTATCCTTTATTTCGGGAAATTTGAAATAATATTTGACCGGTTTCAGATTTTCCTCGTCCCTGTACAAGCCCATATGACTTACGATTGCCTGAGGATAAAGTTCCAGAAAACCGCTCAATAATCCCAGTCCGGCGCGTAAAATAGGAAGAAGGACTACTTTGGTTTTAATAACGTTTCCTTTGCATTTTTTAAGAGGAGTTAATACTTCCGTCGTTTCAGTTTTGAGGCTTGCATATTCATAATTCGCAAGGAGCACTGAGAGTTTTTCAAGTGCGATTTTAAATTCTTCCTTTTTAGTATTTTTATTCCTGATAATGGATAAATAATGGGAAATGAGAGGATGTTCTACTATTTTGAAATTTTTCATATTGATAATTTTTTATTTCAAGATATAATAATTTCTAAGTAATTTGAAACAACAAAGAGTATAAAATTAAGAATCATTGCGTTTCTTAACTTTAAAATTAAGAAACGCAATGATTAAACTTTAGAATTACTGAAGCAAAGTGATAGTATAAGCTTTTGTGAGATTTTGTTTCGATATTGCACTTTGTCCCTTAGCTGATAACCTCATTTCTATATTGATATTCATATTTGTCTTTTTTGAAACTATACAACCTTTCGATGCATTAAAGGATACTTTGCCCGAACCACCGGCTTTTGAGTCAATAATTTTTAATGTTAATTGATTATCTTTTTGTTCGGTTTGAATAAAATCTATTCCAAGAGTTGATTCAACTGAACAAATATAGTCTCCGTTTTCTTTTTTAACGTCGGCTAATTTATAACTCAGAACATTTTTCACGGGGAATACCAAAAGAGTTGATTCTACGTTGAATACCCATGATGAATCTTTATAAACTTCGGATAAGGGAAATTTTTGAAACTGGTTTTGAAGAATATTTTTGATTGCTTCAGGACCCATCAGATTTTTTATATTTTCTTTATCTTTCGGACTCAAAGTATCTCCAAAGGCTTTAAAAACAAAATCATGAATTTTTTCGAGTTCATATACGTCATATATCTCGCCCTGTGCAGATACTCTCATTTTAAATTCCTGACCAATCAGAGCATTGTACTGCAAATAGACCGGCTTGTTATAAATAGAGTCTTTGACATTAGAATTATAAATTTGCTGCTGGGACTGATCGGATAATTTTGTTGAAATGTTGATACTATCAAATTTTACTTTATAAGTGATTACACCGGTTCCGCTTATTTCCGCAACATCTTCAGCATAATAATAATTTACTTTCTGTTCGGAAATTTCATCTTTGAATTTAGTATCAGGACTATTTTCCACGGTAAATGTTTCTTCTGTCAGACTATATTTAAATTTCTCACCCGTTTTTGGCGCATAACGTAAATCAACTTTTTGTCCTTTATCATCCTGTTTTACGAGTTCAGCATTATTTTTGGAATTATCATTCGTTTTATTCGCGTCGTCCTGTTTTTTACTCTGACATGACTGAAAGACGAATATAATTAATATAACTAATGTAATGTTAATACTTGATTTTATCATTAAATATGATTCTCCTTGGTTATTAAATTTTTGAAATATACCATTAATAAAGTCAATTTTCAATTTACAATGAATTC
>PNBM01000068.1 GCA_003135995.1 Ignavibacteriota bacterium
ACAGACCATATATATTGGCATTAAAGCTCATAGTATAAGTACCTGCTGCTTCATTTGCATTAACCAGTGTTGCAACTTCCCTACCCGTTAAATCATAAACTTTTAAGGACACAAACACATCATTTGGAATTGAATATTCAATTTGTGTTGTCGGATTAAACGGATTCGGATAATTTTGATTTAATGAGAAACTAACTGGATTTACATTATTAGTGTTTTCATTAGATTCCTTTATATTGCGGGCAAGTGCAAGAGTACCCTGGATAGGTAAATTAATATAACAATTGTTACTTAAATACATTTTATGCGTTCCATTTTTCAGCACCGGCAGGACATGTGGATTAGTTCCGAGGAATAATGAATCATCCGCGGGTGAAGTATCAAGATTTNNTCCGTTTATCAATATAGTTTTTCGGGTATTTACTTTATAATGTCTATCGGTGTAATTTACGCGGGTAATTAATTTTGCTTTCGTCGAGTTTACTTCATAAATCTGAAAATTAAACTGGCACGGACTTACATTAGAAATATAATCAAGATTAATCGATGGTGTTCCTATCATCTTCATATTTTGTGTAAGCGGGTCCGAATCAAATGTCAGAGATGCTTTTTTAAATTTATTGGTAAAGGAAGAACCCTTAAATTCTTCATCTAAAGCTTGCGTCATAGTTATACCGCCGGAAACTTTNNATTATTATTTGTATTCGCAGTTTTCCTTAGTTTATTATTCGGATTAAAATATAACTTTGCATTATTTATGTTTGCAGGAGGCCATACAGTGCTGCTATCATGAACGAATGACCACATTCTACCGTTTTCCGGGAATGTTGTATATGCAAAGTGATAAAGAGGACGGGTCAAAAGATTAAGTCCCGTATACCAGTTATAATATAACCAATAATAAAACCATTCGTTGAAGAAATTCTCATGCCAGGTATCTTCAGTTGGAGATGTATCGCCGCCGTGACCCATTACTGCGCCGAAATAATATCTCTTCGGGGAAGTAAGCAATGGAATAGTATGCNNTGGAATTGTACTCAAATTACCATAAGCATTAAAGAACTTATCCTGCCATGCATTTTCAATCATCATTGGGACAGTATTTTGAGAAACTTTATTTGTAAAATTTCTATTCCTGGGAAGTAATGTATCCAAAGCCTTCCACATATTGGTATCACTCGATAATACGCAATTTTGCATTGTAATCACTTCGGGTGAATATCTTGCAGTATCAGGTGTATAATTTATCGTCCAGACAAATGTCATTTTAATCGAACCGTTTTCTATCCAGCTGGAAGCGAATTCCGGGGAAGCCAGTGCCGAAATTACAGTTCTGACATTCATTCCGTTACAAGCAGCCATATAAGGAATAATTCCACCCTGGGAACCGCCCATAATTAATACGTTTGCACTATCGAGACCTGATGATTGGTCATGTTTTACGTAATTTACGAATTCAATTAAATCCTGAGCTTCAGTAATACTAATAAGATTTGACAAACCGCCTGAATTTCCCTGACCTCTCATACTATATGTATAAACGCAATATCCGTATGAAGCCTGTGAATTAGCAAATCCCGCCAGTGTTTCTTTTCTGTCACCATATCCGTGACACATTATAACCGCCGGGTATCCAAGTGGAAGATAAGGATTCGAAACGCTCGGATAAAATTTTGAACAATCGAGAATAACATTGTCTCTTAATGTTATGGTAAAGTTTACCTGAATGACGGTATACTGTCCATTATCATTAGGTGAAGCTACTTTTGGCAAAACCGGAAACCTGTATGTTTCCCTTCCTCTTATTTGTGCCTGACTTAGATTGGCAAAAATTAAAAAAACTGCAAAAACGGTAAAAATTAAAGCATATTTCTTCTTCATTTTATTTCTCCTTAAATTTTATAATAATTTTTTAATATTTTATATATTTGTTCACTTGTATTTCCGGTTCCATACGTAAAATCAAATTTAGATGTGTTGATTTTACGATAATCTTCTGAATATTGCAGAAAGTCAACTACTTTATCATATTCAAAAGGAAGCAGCCTGGCATTTTTATCAAGTACTTCGGGTCTTTCCGTTACTTTTCTCATTATACCGCACGGTATATTAAAAAATAATGATTCTTCCTGAAGTCCCCCTGAGTCAGAAAGAATCATATGACTTTTTTTAACGAGTCCGAGCATTTTAAAATAATCAGGGACTGGCTCCGTTATGATAAAATTTTCAGGAGTAAATCCATTTAATTTGGAATAGAAACTTTTTCTAATTGCGGGATTCGGATGCATTAAATGCAATATTTTTTTATCTGTTTTGTTATTTCTGACTAGGTCATAAAGTATCTTCGCATAATCCGAAACCTTATCCCAGTTTTCGCGTCTGTGCAATGTGCTCAATATATAATTTTCATGTTCTGTTTCTTTTATTTTACCTTCTCTTATTAAAGTAACCATCGCATCATTTATTGTATTACCTACGATAAAACATTTTTCTTTCTTTACACCTTCTCTTATTAAATTTCCATAACTTATTTCAGTTGGACAAAAATTTAAGCTCGAAGAGCGGGCGATAGATTCCCTGTAAAATTCTTCGGGAAATGGATTTTGATGGTCAAAAGTTCTCAGACCGGCTTCAACATGAAATACAGGAATTTCATTAAGGCATCCCCATAAAGCTCCGCAGTAAGCTGTTGCTGTATCACCCTGAACTATTATTCCGGCAATATCCTGTTTTCTTATTTCTGTTTTATCGTTAAATTTTACATTAAAATTATTTAAGATATGAGATATGAATTCTATCAAATCAGATGACCTGTTTGGAATTTCATCTGCAGTTATATCAAATTTTAAATCAAGATAAGACAGTATATCATTCGAGATTGTTTGCTGAGCGGAATTAAATAAGACTGGATAAAACTCTTCAGATTTAAGCAGTTCCCTGTATAAAACAAACAGTTTTATTATTTCCGGTCTCGTTCCGAACACGAAAAGGACAAGTCTTTTCCCATTAGCCTTTTCGCTATTAAATTTTAAATCGCTATTTAACATTTGATTATATTTAAATTATGTGTTTAGTAGTGTGACGTTGAGTCCCATACGACTTTCTTTTTGGTTTTTTTATAAACGCTGAACGATCTCATTATTGCAAAGAAATTTACGAATGTATCGAGAATTAATCTGAAAAAACTAAAAAAAGCATATTTAAAACCATACCAGTTATAGGTAAATATAAATCTATGTGAAGCTCTCGATATCATAAATATTAAATTAGCTATCATTAAATACCACAATACCGATGATTGACCTACTAAGGAAAAAACATATTTAATGTGAAAAATGTTGCATATTAATGAATAAACTAAATATAAAAATACAATATTAGACAGAAAAGCTCCAAAGAAGCTAAAGAGCGATTTTCTGTCTCTAAAAAGGAAATACTTTGTTGCTAAACTTCCATGCCACTTGTGAGATTTCCAGTTCTGGAAGCATATTCCCGCAATCCATCTCGACCTTTGTTTAACTGCCGGCCAGAATGAATTCGGGAAAAATTCAGCNNGTTGCTTCGTCGTCATTGTCAAGTTTCAAATTAAAGAAACCTGTTTTAAAGCCAAGTTTATAGAATCTGTATCCAAGTTCATAATCTTCAGTAAGATTTGCATCGTTGAAAATTCCTTCTCTTTTAGCTTTTGGCGTAATAACAAACGGATCGTGAATTTTAAATGCAGGTTTTCTGTCTGATTCTTTTATTGGTATTTTCTCTTCCGGTTTAAACGAAGGTTTTTCCTTTTCGATAACAGGTTCAGGAACAGTTTCAATTGAATTTAAAAATTCTTTTTCTTCTTCAAGCTTCCTCGCTTCGTAAAGTGCATCTAATTCTGCTATTTTCTTATCAATTTCAGCAGAATGAAATTCGGGAATTTTTTCTTCTTCGCTGACAAAGGTTTCCGTACTTGTTTCATCTGCTTTAGAAACCGGTTTCAAAACAATACCTCTGTCTTCAAGAGATTTGTAAAAAGAATCAAAAAGGTTTTTATACAATTCTTCTTCATTAACTTTCGGTTTCATATCGGAAGCCTTAACTTCTTTTTCGCTTATTTCTGCATCATCATGTGTGGATATTTCACTCATATTATTAATTCTTTTTTCAATATTCAAAAGTCTTTCATAATATTCGGGTGATGGTTCAGTCTTATTACTGATAATTGCTCCGTCTTCACTGAAGTAATTTCCGTTTTCTTTTAAATCATCTTTATTCTTTTCATTAGCTAATTTATCAACCTGGTCTTTTACGTTCATTAATTTTTCCTGTAGTTCATTTGATTTTTTATCGTCGATACCGCGAAGAGTCAACGGTAATTTCCGTTCATATAGCATTTTAATTCTGTTTTCTATTTCATTTATTTTATTATCAAAATTTTCATTTTTTGCGAAATTATTTTTTTGAAGTTTTGACTGGAACACTTTTTTCTCATCATTATCAGATAAATTATCCATTATATGAAATTTAGATTCGAGTAATTGCTCATAGAACATATCGAATATTTCATCGTAAGCTCCGCTTTTTAACAAAATATTGCGAAATTCGGTGACGATTTCGCTTTCAGGAATTTCACTTAATGAATTTATGCCGATAAAACTTTGATAACTTTTCCTGTCTGCAATTTCAAAAGGTAAATGACTGTCGGAAATATTGAATACCTTCCCGATAATTATGCATTTTATCAGGCATAAAATATTTGTATTTTCGTAAACATCACCTGACAATTCGTCTGATTGGTTAAGAGTTACATAAAATATATCGTTCCATTTTATGGTATCATCTACCATTTTCAAAAATTCAATATTATTTTCTTTAGCCTGGTTACGAATTATTTCTTCAAGTTTTTTTATCAGTGCTGAATTTTGCATTTGATATACGGATGTCATAGCTTTAAAATTATAATTATTTCGAAAATTAGTTTTTGAAAATTTTTCTTATCTTTATTATACTCTCTCTTGCATCATCAATATTCTTATAGCCGCTTATAATAACTTTATATATTATTTCGTTTTTCTTTGTTGTTTTACTGACATAACCTGTTAAATCACTTAAAGAGGGCTGACTGATTATGGAAGCCAACCTGTCATTGGCAGCAACATCAGAACCCCAAATCGATTCCTGGATTCCGAGTTTTCCTCCTTCAATTGGTAAATATATTACATTGTACTTAACGTCCCTGTAACCGCCATTTAAAGCTTCAATATTTTCAGATAAGGATTGTTCGTTGAAATAGCCTGAAGTCTGTTTATCAGATGCAAATACTTTGTTTATGAACACACCTTTATCACTTTTCGTCATATACTCAGTATTTTCACTTTCGGTTTTACCTTCATATACCAGGAATCCAATTCCGGATAAGACAAGTGCAAAGAAAATAATTGTAAAATTCTTTATGCTTTCCGGTACCGTTCTTGTATAAATAGTTTTTTTATCACTCATACTGTCGAACGGGTCATCATGGTATTCCGTATCATTATAATAAAATGGTTCATTAGCATCGTCTTCGTCATTTCTAGNNATTGTTCATAGCCATTTTTTTACCACGGTCATCGAAGAAATTTTCATCGCTCTCAGGATTCAGTACTTCACCATTTGTATTAAGAATTGAGTCGTCCATATTCTTTTCAAGGAAATACATTGTTTTCCTGTGAAATCCCATTCCAGTTCCGGAGAAAGGAATAAATGTTCCCATTCCCTGTCTCACTATCATATCTTTTGTATGCACTTCAGCAAAAGCATCGCAATAAGTCCTGTGAAGAAGTCCACCTAATTTACTTTTAATAGGAATTACAGGAATTTGAATAGCATGATAGCCTTTATAACCTATAAGAAAATTGTAAAGCTTGAGAGAATTAGGATGAATAAAATCTTCGGCATCATGAACTATAATAATTTCAAATTCCCCGTAGATTTTTTCGTATTCACACAAACCTGCATATAAACTGTTTAAATTATCAGCTTTTGTGGTTGGACCATTCTGAGGATTTATACAGGCAATGACGCGGGCATCCTTGAGTGAGATTTCTTTAACTATACGAATTGTTTCTTTATCGTTGGGATATACTCCAACAAAAATCCTGAAATTATCGTATTTCAAGTTTCTTACAGCATAACTTAAAGTACGACCAATCACACTTGACTCGCTCCATGCACCTAATATTATTGCAATGGGCTTTTCCGTTTTTTCCATCATATTGGTAAAATCAGGAAATCTGCTTTTATATTTTCTCCGCATTAGCCAGAAAAGCATATCCATGTACAGGTCATCTATACCGCTGATGGCGAGTAAAATTGCGGTAACCCAAAGTAAGACTTGAAAAATATCGTAAATCATAATCTTGTATTAAAATTTATAATAAAACCTGCTTTAAATTGAAAAGTGTTTCTTAA
>PNBM01000165.1 GCA_003135995.1 Ignavibacteriota bacterium
TGTTAACATAAATATTACAGATAAGGAAACAGGGAAAGTAGTTGAAACGGCGCCCTATACGGTAAAGCCTGACATGGACTACATTTTTTTTAATAATGTGAAATTTGATAAGGTTGGAAAATACCATGTCAGCTGCTTAAAACCTGATGGAAGTGTTATTGTGAGCGGTGAAGTCGAGATAGTGGAAAAATAACACAATCAATTAAGAATTAAAAATTAAGNNAAGCCGATGCTAAAGAAAAGATATTATATCTGATTCCGAAAATTCGTGATTATTTTAATAACAGCGGCGGAAAACAGTATACATCGGATGATTGGGTTTTTCCTTTAAGAGGTTACGGTCCGTCTGCAATCGGAGGCAGGAATGGAAACGGATATAAAGCAAACGATTATAATTTTTATGACGGAAACAAACACGGAGGACATCCGGCTCAGGATATATTTATTCACGACCGGAACCAGGATTGTTTAGATGATAATACTGATGAACCCGTGGATGTATTATCTATGAGCAGCGGAGTCGTTGTAGCACTCGAAAAAGAATGGGATTCAAACAGCGATTTNNGGGGTGGAAAATATATCTGGATATATGATACTTATTCCGATGGATTGTTTTATTATGCGCATAATCGAAAAGTTGTTGTTAATATAGGTGATATTGTTAAACCGGGAGATAAAATTGCCGAAGTCGGAAGAACGGGTTATAGCGCTTATAAAAAACGTTCTCCCACACATTTGCATATTACTTATTTACATATAAATGATGGTAAACTAAATCCTTCTAACTTATACGATGATTTGCTGAATGCGAAGTTAATTAATTAAAAAAATTTGTTCTGTATTATTTTTAAAATAAATAACGAAATATAAAATTGCAAAAATATTTATTTATCATTATCATATTTTTAACCGGAATAAATAATTTTGCATTTTCAAAAAGTATTCCAGCCGATGATAAACCAAAGCGTAAGAAAATAGAAGCAAATCTCGACGCAATAAATGCATCCGTGCAGTCATTATTTTTTGAGAAAGGAACTTCTTATAATCCCACAAAAAGCTGGATGTCATTAATGAGACAGGTTCGTGATGCTAAACTTCAGCGCAAGCAGGCAGTTGATTCTATGGGCAGGTTAACCGATGAACTTTATATGTATATGTATCTTAAAAATAAAGAACCTGTCGATAAAAGCGAATGGGTATTTCCCGTGAGAGGCTATAACTGGTCGGCAATTGGTGGTGTACAGGGAAGCGGATATGTGGTTGCAGATTTTGATTTCTTCGATAACAATTCGGGCGGACATCCTGCTCATGATATTTTTATAAACGACAAAAATCAGGATGCAATAGATGATAATACGAACAAACCGGTAGAAATTTTATCTATGAGCGGCGGTGTAGTCGTTGAAACAAGGAAAAACTGGACACCTGAAATGATGGATATAAAAGGCGGGAATATAGTTTATGTCTATGATAATTTCAGTGACGGACTTTTTTATTACGCTCATATGAATAAAGTTTACGTAAACGTGGGAGATTTTGTATTGCCCGGAACGGTTCTGGGTATAATGGGTAGGACAGGTAAAAACGCTTATCCGTTGCGTTCTCCGACACATTTGCACCTGATGTATGTAAAGAATCATAATGGAGATTTAACACCTGTGAATATGTATGATGAATTAGCAAAGGTAAAATCTATCAAATAATTGACTTTACAAACAAAAAAAAGTTTGCAAATTTAATAGAATTTATTAATTTTAATATTATGGTTTATGAAAGATAAAATTCTTTTAACTGCGGTGACTTTCGATGATGTATTAATTGTTCCGGGCAGGTCAAAAATTCTCCCAAGAAATGTCGACATCAAAACGAAAATTACAAACAATATAACTCTGAACATTCCTATTCTTTCTGCGGCTATGGATACAGTAACTGAAACCGAGATGGCAATTGCATTAGCGCGTGAAGGAGGTATAGGAATTATTCATAAAAATATGTCCATCATAAATCAGGCTGTCGAAGTTGATAAAGTGAAGCGAAGTGAAAGCGGAATGATAATGAAACCGGTTACGCTTACTGCAGATAAACGCATAAAGGACGCAAACGCCGTTATGCAAAAATATAAAATATCGGGAATTCCAATAATAGATTTGGACGGTAAATTAATCGGAATACTAACAAATCGTGATTTAAGATTCGACCCTGACGAAAATATTCTTATTAAGGATATTATGACGAAGACAAATTTAATTACAGCACCTGTCGGTACTAATTTAACTCAGGCAGAAACTATTTTACAAAAACACAGAATCGAAAAACTTCCAGTTGTTGATAAAAAAGGATATCTGAAAGGATTAATAACATTTAAAGATATTCAGAAAAGAAAAAGTTTTCCAAATGCCTGTAAAGATCAGTATGGCAGACTTCGTGTGGGTGCGGCAGTCGGGACAGCAAAAGATACAATCGAGAGAGTAGAAGAATTAGTAAAGCATGGTGTTGATGTAATAGTTGTAGATACAGCACACGGTCAGTCGCAATTTGTTATCGATATGGTAAAAAGAATTAAATCAGCAATCAACATCGATTTGATAGCAGGCAATGTAGCAACCGCAGAAGCTACGGAAGATTTGATTAAAGCGGGTGTTGATGGAGTGAAAGTTGGAATTGGTGCCGGTTCTATTTGTACTACACGGGTCGTAGCGGGTGTCGGTGTTCCTCAATTAACAGCAATTTTAGACTGCGTAAAAGCTGCCAATAAATATAAAATACCCGTTATAGCAGATGGCGGAATAAAACAAACAGGTGATATTTCCAAAGCGATTGCTGCAGGAGCTGATTCTGTTATGGTTGGCGGAATGCTTGCAGGTACTGATGAAACGCCGGGTGAAAAAGTATTGTATGAAGGCAGAAGTTATAAAGTTTACAGGGGCATGGNNAAGCGATGAAAGAAGGAAGCAAGGACAGATATTTTCAGGATATGGAAGAAGATATTAAAAAATTAGTACCTGAAGGTATAGAAGGAATCGTTTCATATAAAGGACCTTTAAAAGATACTATTTACCAGATAGTAGGAGGTCTGAGGTCTGCAATGGGATATTGCGGTGCAAAAAATATTAATGAAATGAAAACAAAAACGAAATTCGTTAAGATTACAAATGCCGGGTTAAGAGAATCACACCCGCACGATGTTAAAGTGACTAAAGAAGCACCGAATTATTTTATAAAAGGTTAATAATTAAATAATATTTTTTATTAATGTAATTTTAAAATAAAAATAAAAATGGAAAATAATCAATTTTTAACAACAGGTTATAAGGCTGTAGAAATTGCCTCGGCGGAATCGAGAAGATTTTTACTTAACGTATATAACTGGATGACGATGGGACTTGCGTTGACAGGCTTAATAGCTTACGCAGTATCAAGTTCAAATACACTTATCAGAATATTTGTTTTAAATCCATTTCTATTTTATGGCTTACTTATTTTTCAGCTTATAATCGTTATAGCATTAAGTGCGGCAATCGGGAAAATACCTTCGATTGTTGCAATCGGAGCATTTTTCCTTTATTCAGCATTGACCGGTTTAACATTTTCAGTTTTATTTCTTGTATATACAAGCGCATCTATAGCGTCAACATTTTTTATTTGCGCGGCAATGTTCGGTTCAGTCAGCGTATTTGGTTACATTACAAAGATGGATCTGTCAGGTCTCGGTACTTTTATGTATATGGGTTTGGTCGGACTGATAATAGCATCTGTTGTAAATTTTTTTGTTGCGAGTTCAACTTTATACTGGATGATTTCTTATGTCGGAGTTCTGATATTTGTCGGATTAACTGCATGGGATACACAAAAGATTAAAAAAATAAGTATGTCTCAGAACTTCGAAACCGAAGAAGGAAAGAAAATTGCTGTTATGGGAGCTTTAAATCTCTATCTTGATTTTATAAATATGTTCCTGTTTCTGCTGAGAATAATGGGAAACAGGNNTTAAATGTTAAATTAAGAGATTTGAAAATTATTTTTCATTTAAAATTTAAAATTAATTGTACCATCTTCTTATTACAAATCTTTTTCCGGATGATGAATTCCAGTCATTTTCCGGTTTTCTTTCATTCATGATTTTATTTAATCTGACTATTAAATTTGTTGTATGAACTCCATAAGCGGGTGTACTTTCTATTACGGTCTCTTTATCCAGAACAATTACGACATGTCCGTTCCAAACAATCAAATCCAAAGGTATAACTAATTCAGATATTTCTGTTGCTGATTTATCTTTAATTTCAACCGCACTCCCAATCGATGTGAGAGATGAAGTATTGCGTATTGTATAACCATCGGTTGCCTGGTATAATAATCCCGAACAATCTAATCCTTTTAAAATCCATAAGTCTTTGGTATTATCTGAAACATTCCCTTTCGGCGGATAATATTCGAACATTTCTGAAATTCCATCCGCATAATTTCCTCCCCACATATAAGGATAACCTAAAAATGATTTTAAATTGATTACAATCTCATCTTTTTCCGGTAATATTTTTTTTCTCTCTTCAGGTCTTTTGGAATAAGTCTTTACAAAGCGGCTGTCTATGTAGAGTTTGGCTGAGTTATACTGATAATCATTTGTAGTAACCTCATAATATAAAATTTCATTTCTGACTTCTGTTCCATTAATATCAAATACGGTATTTGGAAAAGCTATAAATTCCATTTCAGCGATTAGTCCCTCTTTATCAAGTTTAACATCGGTACCTGTTTTTCCTCCGAAAACAGAACTGAATTCGGGCGAATTTAATACAGGTGTATAACCTTTTGATAATGCATAAGGTTTGATTTGATTATTTTGTGAACATGCGATTGTATTTAGTAAGAATACAGCAATAAAAACATTGATTATTTTATATTTGGAATTAATCATTATTTGTCAATTGAAAAATAAATTTATTAATATTAATTTGACAAATATTTACTATTATTGCAATGTATTTCTTTAAAAGGAATATCCGTTCTTACGAAACAAAGCTCAGAATAATTTAAGATAAGGGACAAATTTATGAAAATAATATTATTTTCTTTTTATTTTTTAATTTCAGCTTGTTTGTTAAATGCTCAAATCGTTATAAATGAAGTTATGTATGCTCATACCACTACGACAGAAAAAGAGTGGTTTGAAATTTATAACAAAGATACATCTTCAATAAATCTTTCAGGATTAGCCTGGAAAGACGCCACATCCACAATTCATACAGTAGTGGCAGTTGCAAATAATATTTATATTAATCCAGNNGAATAAGCGGGAAAATATTTCTGACGTCATGGAGTGCTTTAAATGACACCGGTGATGATATCATTTTAATAAAAAACGGCGGACAAAGATACGATTCTCTGCATTACTTACCTTCGTGGGGAGGAAGTACTGATGGATATTCCCTCGAAAGAATAAATCCGAATGGTTCTACAAATAATCAATCGAACTGGGGTACTTCAACAGATGCGATGAAATCTACCCCGAACCGACAAAATTCCATCACGCCTAAATTATATGATTTACAACTAAAATCTTTTTTAATTTCACCGTCATTTCCTAAAGCAGGCGATTCTTTAAATTTTAGTTTTAATATTTTCAATAAGGGTTTAAATTCTGCAAATAATTTTATTTTGAATATTTACCGTGACCAGAATTTGGACAGCATTCCCCAGACAGGGGAAATTATATATTCAAAAAATTTTAATACAAATATTATTAATCCGAATGATTCGCTAATATTCCGGTATGTAATTCAAAATATTGACAGCGGGTTCAAGCAATATATTGGAAAAATAATTTATTCGCAGGATAACGATACATTAAATAATGTTCTTGTGAATAGCATTAATGTCGGAAGTATTACCGCTTCGACAGGATTAATAATTAATGAGATTATGTACGCACCTCAAAGTCCCGAGCCTGAATGGATTGAGCTATATAACAATTCGAATCTTCCTGTAGATATAAAGAACTGGAAAATATCCGACAGCAGTGCTCAAACTAATCCTGTGACAATTACTTCTTCTACCAGATTAATAAATTCAAAAGATTATCTGGTAATTGCAAAAAGTAATTCTATTCTTTTGGTTCATTCACGAATCGATACATCAAAAATTATTTATTTAAGTTCTTTACCTACTTTTAATAATGATGGTGATGCTGTAATTATTTTTAACAATGTCAATGCAAGGATAGACCAGGTTTTTTATAAACCCGGTTGGGGAGGAAGTTCGAAAAATTCGCTCGAGCGGATATCTCCCGACCGTCTGTCGAATGATTCCACAAACTGGGCGACATCTCTGGATTGTGAATATTCGTCTCCGACAAGGCAGAATTCAATAATAAATTTTACAGCCTATTTGAAGAATGATTTAGTAATAAACGAAATTATGTATGACCCGCTTACCGGTAATTCCGAGTGGCTCGAGCTTTATAATCCAACTTTTAAATATTTAAATCTTATCGGATGGAAAATAAATATATCTTCAAATATTTTTAACCTGTTCGACACATGTAATATTATTATTAAACCAAACGAGTATATTGTTTTTGCTGCTGATACTACTATATATAAGAGATTTCCTGATTTAAAGAGAGTAGATTCCTCAAGAAGAATAATATTCAATAAGAGTTTAAGTTTGAATAACGAAGGAGCATTAATCAGGATAATTGATGCTGTGAATAATGTAATAGATTCAGTTAATTATAATCCGAAATGGCATAACAATAATATTCCAGATACGAAGGGATATTCGCTCGAAAAAATAAATCCTTTGCTTGGTTCAAACGACAGGAGTAACTGGTGTTCCTGCACTTCGCCAAACGGTGGAACGCCGGGAAGCAAAAACAGCATATACACACAAAACCAGATTACATCGTCAAATTTAAGTGTCTCACCTAATCCGTTTTCTCCCGATGGAGACGGTTTTGAAGATTTTACGATAATAAAATATAAAATTATTTCGAAGATTGCTCAGTTGAGAGTCAAGGTATTCGATGTTAAAGGACGTCTTGTGAGGACGTTATTAAATAATCAAATAAGCGGAAGCGAAGGCCAGATTATATTTGACGGGAAAAACGATTCGGGAGAAAAATTGAGAATAGGGATTTATATTTTATTTTTAGAGGCAATTGATGACAGGGGAGGAACTGTCGAGCAGGTGAAAACTACAGTCGTTGTTGCGGCGAAATTGTAAAAAAGAATCATTATTTTATTAATATATTAAAACAGGTAATCAGAAAAATGATTCAATGAAAATAAAAAAATATGTATAATGTTAAAACCAAATACTGTTATATAATAATCGCAATTTTTACATTTGCTTTATTTTATAATACACTTGAAAACGATTTTGTATTCGATGACGAAAGCGTCGTGCAGAATAATCCCGCATTAAAAAATCTTTCTAATATTCCGAAATATTTCACCGCGCAGGAAGGATTTCACAAGGTAATCGGGAAATATTACAGACCGGTTGTTTCCACTACTTATACTATTGATTNNATCCCAAAGGATTTCATCTTACGAACCTTTTAATTCATCTGATAGCCTGTCTCCTGCTTTTTGCAGTATTAAATGAGATGTTTAAAAAATATAAATACGGCACGTTCGCATCTTTAATTTCAACATTAATATTTGCTGCACATCCTGTTCATACGGAGGCTGTAAGCTGGGTAAGCGGCAGAACAGATTCTCTTGTAACTTTATTTTTCTTTGCTTCTTTCCTTTATTATATTAAATTTTCGGATAAGAAAAAAAATTCTTTTTTAATTCTATCACTTGTTTATTATGTCCTCGGTTTGCTTTCCAAAGAAATGATAGTAACATTACCTGTTATAATAATTTTATTTGATTTTATTTACAAGAAAAAGAATATCAGAGAAATTTATTCAAACCGGAAAGTTTATTCGTATTTTTTCATTGTAATTTTTATATACCTGATTGTCAGGTATATCGTTCTGAAAGACGTTCCTGACAGGGATACGTATTTATATTTTTACGGCTATCCTGAAGTTACTGCAATTGCAACTATGCTGAAAACAGTTCCGCNNTTTTAAACTTTTATTATATCCTGTTCATTTGCTTTATCATTATAACGGGACACTGCCGGATGCATATTCTTTTCTTGAATTCCCGGTAATTATTTCCGAAATATTTATTTTATTACTGATATTTTTTATTATTTTCTTTTATAAAAGGCAACCTGTAATTTCTTTCTGCCTCGTATTTTTTGCAATATCTCTTATTCCGGTGATGAATATCATCCCGACAATGAATTTCATGGCAGAGAGATTCCTTTATTTAACATCTTTTTCATTAGCGGTTGTGATCGTTTATTTCCTTACTAAATATTTAAATGAAAAAAATTATCTGCCACTGTTTTTAATTTCAATACTGATAATAATTGCATTCTCATATCTGACTTTTGAAAGAAACAAAGAATGGAAAAATAACGATACTTTATATTCCACAGGCGAGGGAATTGACGGTTCGGTATTGCTCGTTAATGTAGGGAATATTTACGCAAATAAAAAACAATATGATGAAGCGGAGCCAAAGTTTAAAAGAGCTATAGAGATAAGAGATAATAATTTACTGGCTCATCATAATCTCGGGCTTATTTATATATTAAAAGGATATTTAGATTCTGCCGAGTTTCAAATCAGAAAAGGAATTCAAATTGATTCTCTTGCACCCGACGGATATTTCCAACTCTCGAATGTATATCAACAGCAGGGAAGAATAAATGAAGCAATTACGATGCTTGAAAAATTGCAGGCTATAGTTCCGGATTACAGAGGTTCGAAGGAAATTCTTGATAATATGAAAAGCAAACGTTTATTAAAACCAAGTAATATTCCTGATAATATTAAGATGCCCGTACAAAATGAACAGGTAAATATACTTGAAAAGCGTTCATTTCAATTTTACCAGGATAAAAAATATAATGATGCTATCAAAGATATTGAAGAGATGATTAAGATAAATCCTTCTAACATTTCGGGATATTACAATAATATTGCTCTATGCTATGAAGGTTTAAAAGATCTTGATAAAGCGAAAGAATATTATATGAAAGCTATTAAAATAGACGGTAAAAATGTAAATGCTCTCGGGGGACTTGCCGCATTATACCTGAAGAAAGGTGATATTAAAAGCGCAAAAGCAAATTATAACAAAATACTTGAAATAAATCCTGATGATGCAAATGCAAAAGCAAAACTGGATTCACTGGGGAGACAATAAAATTATTTTCTTTTGTATAATTCCAGTCCGTCTTCAGAATAGACTAATATATAATTTTCTCTGAAATTATTATTTTTATTCAGAGAATTATAAATAATATCATCCGTTGAATTTGTATAGAACATAACCCATTTCGCATACGGTACGGGATTTTCAAGAGCCTTCTTGCCGATTTCATAAGTGTGAAAAGTGATTCTTTCTTTTAAATTAACTCCTGACCATGGAGGCAATGCGAATATTCTCGTATCGAACAATAAATTACCGCCGTCATAATTTGCTTCGAGGTATTTAGATAAATTATAAGTAATTGTTCCTTTGTAACCTGCATATCTCGCTTCTGCTATAGCAGGAACCTTAGTTGGATATTCATATTGGTAAACATATATTTGAATTATAAGCAATAATATAGAAATTGCGTATACATATTTTTTATACTTTTTATAATTCTCCACTATTATATCACAAAAATATCCTGCAAATATAACCAGACCCGGAATTGCATATAAACCATATCTCGAATTGAAATATCCAGTTGGAAAGGATTGCGGAAGCTCGATAATAATTTGTCCGAAATATAAAAATAGAAAAGTTGAAGGAATTGCAATTAAAGAGAGATAAACAATGAATGTTTTTATATTAAATTTATTTTTCAAGAAATAAAATATTAATCCCGGCACGGATAATATTAATGTCAGAAAACCGGAATATAAATACAGGTCATAATAATAAACTTTTGTGGATAATCCAAAATTATGTTTGGTTAAAAGTCTTCCTGCGGATTCATAATACTTTAGCTGGTATGCTGTTGAAAATTGTCCTCTTAGAAATTCAAGTGCGTCTGCATAATATATATAGTTATGAATCAACCACCAGATAATTATAAATGCAGTCGGGAAAATATAGTAAAATGTTATTCGGAATGGTTTTCCATTTGAAATGAAAGATGTGAAGAAAATAATTAATCCGGCAGCAATTGCGAATGTCCATCCGTCATATCTTGTACAGGAAGCCATTGCAGTAAATATTCCGGAATACCAGATATATTTTGTAAAATTTGTTTCATCCCATTTTAATATATAATATATTGCTACAGTAAAAAAAGTCAGGTACAACTGCTCGCTCATTGCTGTAGTCTGAAAATATAAAATATTGGGGTTTGAAATGAACAGGATTAATCCGGCATATTGAGCAAATTTATTTTTTGTGATTAATTTTAATATATAAAATATTGCGAGGCAATTAAATATATAGGCAATAAAATTTACAATGCTTCCGGCTAACCCTGTTTTCCATAAAATGTCTATGGAGACGAGGGGGAACATAATTATATTCGGAAGAGGCAGCCATACAGTTCCAAGCTGGTTAAAGAAGCCGGGTTCCAAAGCATCTAAAAATCTTCTTGATGCGTCGAGCCTGTAAATCGAATCCCTGTAGGCCAAAACATATTCATCCGTGAATGATATGTATTGAGCGACGAGTCCGGCTACTGCACATAGAGCTAATACTATGAATAATTCTTTCCTGTTGAATTTAATATTCATTCATTTAAAAGTAGAAATGAAAAATACGCATATAATAATCTTAATTAAATAAAATTATTAATGACTGGAAATATTATAGGGATAAAAATAAGATGTTTAAATTGGTTTGAAAAAATAAAATTTTATGACAATATTAAGAATGAAAGTTTTAAATGCTCTTTAATTTAACATTTAAAATTTATCATTTAACATTGAATATCGGGGTGTGGCCCAGTTGGCTAGGGCACCTGAATGGGGTTCAGGGGGTCGGTGGTTCGAGTCCACTCATCCCGACAAATCACTGATTACTTTAATCACTGATTCAATTGATTACGCTGATTTCACTGATTCTTAAAAATAAAGATTCAGCGTTTTTATATCACTGATTTAATTGATTACACTGATTTCGCAGATTATATATTACAATTTTCATACTACGTTGATTTCGAAATAAAGAAGTCAACGTTTTTTTATGGGGTTAAGTCATCCCGATGGATAGTTTGAATTTGTTTCGGGAGTCCCTAAAAAGCAGGAGACTCTCCGAGACAAAGAGAATCACTGATTTCGAACCACAGAATAGCGCTGATTTTGAACTATAGAATATCGCTGACGACAGGTTACACCTGTTAAAAAATCAGTCGGGATTTTGAAACTTTTTTTCAGTATTTTAATTATAAATAGAAAACAATCATTATACACTTTTTGTGAATTTTGATTAATTGCTTAGAATGAAAGATACAAACATGAAAAATTTATTAGGAATTCGAAATTAATAAAGACTGTATTAACAGCNNAATATACCTTTTTGACGTTCATTTTATACGCTTGATTTTCTCTTGATTTTTAGTTATTTTTGTATATCAAATTTATGAATAATTAAAAAAGGATTGTGTATTAATAATAATATACTGTTTCATAATTAAATTATTATTAACAATTTAAGGAGAATTGCCTTGAAACCAACAATAAAAGCAAAATCGAAGAGTGAAAATCCATTAAGTGAATTGATAGACGATGAAGTATTTAATACACTTAAAAAATATAAGCTACTTGATGAAAAAGCTATCAGAGACTACAAAATCAGACAAATGTACAAGGATATGAGAAGAGAAATGAGTGCCGGAGAAGCTATAGATAAAATTCAGGAGCG
>PNBM01000157.1 GCA_003135995.1 Ignavibacteriota bacterium
AATGAAAGATATTTTTCTTTTCCAAAAATCTGATGCAAATATCTTACTTTCATTCCACCATCCATCATTGTTTCCCCTACATTTTTGTAAGAGCTCAATAGTTCTGTAAGCTGGTTATTAATATGGGAAATATTTTGATTAAATTCTTCTTCTGTTAAAAGATTATCTTCAAATGTTTTAATATCGGTTTCTACAAAACCTATCCATTTGCTGTTAAAAAATTCCTTCGATGATAATTTCATATCCCATAGCAGGAAAAATTTTATTGGTGACTGAATTTCAATATTTCCCCAATCGCCATCAACTCTGAAAAACGGTTCGTTTTTTTCAATAAGGTTTGTTAAACTATTAAAGCCTGTATAAGTGACATTATCGAGTAAGACATAAATTGCAGGATTTAATCCTAAATAATATTTATCACCTGAAAAATTCTTTAAAATGATGTTATTCTTCAAAAAATAATATGGATGCGTATTTAGCTTTCTGCAAAGCTCTAATCTCTTTATCGTTGATTTAATCTTATCTTTATAAAATTCTGTATTCTGTTCCTGATAATTGTTCTGATTCGATTTAAAATCATAAATATTTTTATAAAAATTACAGGTTTCGCAATCAAAACTATTGCTGCATAATCTGTAATTAATTAAATCCGATGACATCCAGATGCATTTAAAATCATCATACTTTCTTACAGGAATATTCATTGGTTTCTTTATTTAATTTTTAAATATTTTCCTATAACATTAAAAACATTTCTTCAAAATCTCTTAATCCTATTTCATCAAGATGCGACACCGCTCCCTTCATTACGTTTCCTCCATCATACATAGTGACGCCTGCGAGTTTCGGCTTGTACGGATAATAATTTAAAAACTCTTTAAGCTTTTTAAATTCATTTTTCATCCATTCGATAGCTTCATTGCCTTGAAGCAATTCTTTTTTACTATCTTCAGCATTTACCGGCTCTATATTCACGTACCAGTCTCCTTCGTATGGATTATTTATTATCTTTCCAACTAAGGCATTATTTACTTTTTTGATTATTCCTTCGACGGGTGAGCGAAACATAATTTTTTTAGAATCAAATTTTCCTTCCATTATAACGTCACCTTTTTTAACCTTCGTACCTACATTCGTAAAACTTTCTATTGAAATTTTACCTAACGATTTTATTACAAAATCATCTATTCCAGTTAAAAATTCATTATTTGTTCCTAATTTTGCCCAGGTATGCCCTTTTGAAAAATAATATCCTTCAGGTGCAAGCATGCTGTTTTTATTAAATATTTCAGGACTTGCAAAAGCAGGATTAACTTCAGCATTCCTTTTTTTCTTGATAATGAAATAATCGATAGCAACCATGAAGGTTATCGCTAATATTACTAATAATGCAACCATATAATTCTCCGTTTTATNNCCGTTTTATTGAATTTGTTTATGATTAATAAGATGCAATTATCGTTCCTAATATTTTTCTGAAAATTATTTTTTAAGTATATGATAATTAGATAGTTAATTTTAATAATAATTTTCGGATTAAATCGATATGCATAATAATTCAACAACATTTTCAGATTCAGACAAAAAGTGTAATATTTTTAAATAGGGACATTTATCACTGTTGAATTCTTATATAATGCCTTGTTGAATTTATATACAATATTATGGCTTTTAACATCAATTCAAATATATATCGAATTTAATTGTGTCGGGGAGTCTCCTNNATCAGTTAATTAAGTTAAAAATAAACGACAACTATGAAAAAAATAAATTTGTTCCTAATCTTAATTATTTTTCTCTTAACTAAAACCACAATGTCACAAATCCATAAGGAAAGCATTCAATATAAAGACGGCGGTGCCACTCTTGAAGGGTATATTGCCTATGATGAATCTCTCGTTAATAAGAGACCCGGAATACTTGTAGTCCATGAGTATTTCGGACTTAACGACTATACAAAAATGCGGTGTGAAATGCTCGCAAAACTTGGCTATTTTGCATTCGCCGCTGATATTTACGGAAAAGGTGTTATAGCCAAGACACCTGATGAAGCAGGTAAACTCGCGGGAATTTACAGAAATGACCGCAATCTAATGAGAAGCAGAATCACCGCCGCTTACAATGAATTAAAACAGCAAAGGTTTGTTGATGCAGACTATATTGCTGTAATGGGCTATTGTTTTGGAGGAACTGTTGCAATGGAACTCGGATTAAGCGGCGCGGACCTGAAAGGAATTGTCTCATTTCATGGCGGACTTGATTTTGCCAATTCTGACGAATTCAAGAATATTAAAGGGAGAGTCCTTATTTGCCACGGAGCAGATGACCCGTTTGCTNNAGTTCAGTCTCAAATGAAAGATGCGGATGTTAATTATGAGTTGGACTTATATGGTGGAACTGTTCATAGTTTTACGAATCCTGCTTCGGGCAGTGACCCTTCAAAAGGAGTTGCTTATAATGAACAGGCAGATAAACGCTCCTGGGAAAAAATGAAAGATTTCTTTGTTGAAATATTTAAATAATAATCCCTTAAAAGTTATATTCGTTTAGTTAAACCCCTCTCCTCCCGGGAGAGGGACCCTAAATTGGATTGCCAGACTTTATCATTCCCGCGAAAGCGGGANNCGTTTAAGGTTTCTAATAGAAAATTAAATTCAGAAATTTTTTTGAATTTAATTTAATTTTTAAAATTGAGATATTAAGTGATTTATTTTTAAAAATTAATTAGAATTATGGCTAAACTTACTGATGAATTCTATCTGAAAGATGATTTTGAGGAAACATCATACGAAGATTGGAAACAAATGGCTGAGAAAGACCTCGCCGGAATACCCATCGAAAGATTAAAAACAAGAACCTATGAGGGAATTTACCTAAAATTTATTTACACTCAGGACGATATAAAAAATCTCGACCAGTTATCAAACAAACCCGGATATAAAAATTTTCTGCGCGGAACGAAAACGGGCGGATATCTCGATAAACCCTGGCTAATTGCTCAGGAAATACCCTACGTTATACCAAAAGATTTTAATAATGCGTTGAGATTCGATTTGAGCAAAGGTCAAAGCGCAATTAAAATTTTGTTGAACAAAGCATCTCAAAAATCAAACGATGTAAATAAAGAAATCGAACCTCCTGGCGTTTATATTCAAAATCTAAACGATATTAATAATGTTTTTGAAAATATCGACATAACTAACTTTCCTGTTTTTGTTCAAACAGGCTTTAGCACTTTAGGATTTTTAATTTTATTTGTCAGCTATGCAAAAGAAAAGGGAATTGATTTAAATAAAATCAAAGGAGCATTTGAATCCGACCCGTTCGATTTCGCAATTTCAGAAGGACATCTTCCGATACCGGTAGATAAAGTATTTGACGAAATGTCACTCGTTACAAAATGGACATTGAAAAATATTCCGAATTTAAAAACAATTGGTGTCAGCAGTTTAAATTACCACAATGCAGGTGCGAACTCTGTTCAGGAGCTTGCCTTCTCACTTTCGACCGCAGTCGAATACATAAAACAAATGCTTGAAAGAGGTTTAAAAATAGATGAAATTGCTTCAAACATAAGATTTACTTTTGGAATAGGCTCATTATTTTTTGTCGAGGTTGCTAAAATCAGGGCAGCAAGAATGCTGTGGGCAAAAATTATCGAAGCATTCAGCGGAAATGAAGATTCCCAAAAAATAGATATTCACGCACATACTTCTTTTACAAATCAGACAGTTTTTGACCCTTTTGTTAATTTACTTAGAACCACAACTGAAGCTTTTTCCGCAATAACAGGCGGTGTCGACAGTATGCATACAAATTTCTTCGATGAATCATTCAGAACTCCAGATGAATTTTCGCGTCGTATAGCACGCAACACACAAATTATATTAAATGAAGAATCGCATCTTAATCAAATCATAGACCCCGCAGGCGGTTCTTACTATGTCGAAAGTTTAACAGATGAAGTTGCAAAGAAATCGTGGGCTTTGTTTCAGGAAATTGAAGGTGAAGGCGGAATGCTGAAATCACTCGAAGAAGGTTTTCCCCAGCATCAGACAGAAAAAATCGCAAACGAAAAGAAAACCAATTTCGCAAAAAGAAGAGGTATTCTGGTAGGAACAAATTTATATGCGAATATGAAAGAGAAAAAACTGGAAGTTATTGTTCAGGAAGTCAATACTACATTAAAGAAAAATGCCGATGAATTCAAAAAATCAAGAAATGAAAATGAACTGATACCAATTCTCGATGAGTTAATTAAAAATACGGAAAATATAATAGACAAAGGTATAACCGCAGTTATTAAGGGCGTTACATTAAATGAACTTTCAAATGCTGTCAGAAAAAATTATAAAGAAGAAATTAAAATCAAAACATTAAAAATTCACAGGCTCGCAGAACCAATTGAAGAACTAAGAGACGCATCATTAGAATATAAAAATAAAACCGGGCATCTGCCAAAAGTATTTTTACTTCCGATGGGACCGCTCGCACAAAACAAAGCCCGCGCCGATTTCTCGAGAGGATTTTTTGAAGTCGGTGGCTTCGATGTAATTTCAAAACAAAGATTTCACACAGTTGAATCTGCAATCGATATGGCAATAAAAACAGATTCAAAAGTAATTGTGATTTGTTCCACAGATGAAACTTATCCTGAACTTGTTCCTGTCATTACAAAAGGTATCAAAGAAAAAAGAAACGATGCGATGATAATATTGGCAGGCTATCCGAAAGATTTTATTGACCAATTCAAACAAAATGGTATAGATGAGTTTATATATGTCGGCGCTGATTTATATCACACTTTAAAAAATATTATGATTAAAACGGGAGTAATTTCAAAATGATGACACCTGATTTCACTAAAATAAAACTCGACCTTGAAGAAAATAAAGTTTCCAAATTAGAATGGGAAAAAAAGTTTGAAAGCGTTACCGGAAAATCCATTGAAGATTACATCTGGCATACGATGGAAAAAATCGACGTCAAACCTTTATATGATGATGAAGATATAAAAGATTACGAACATCTGAAATATATGGCAGGCATTCCGCCGTTCCTTCGCGGACCATATTCAACAATGTATGTACAGCGTCCCTGGACGGTCAGGCAGTACGCAGGATTTTCCACAGCGGAAGAAAGCAATGCGTTTTATTCAAGAAATTTAGCCGCAGGTCAAAAAGGACTTTCCGTTGCGCTCGACATTGCAACTCACAGAGGATATGATTCCGACCACCCGCGCGTTGTTGGTGATGTCGGAAAAGCAGGAGTTGCAATAGATACTGTCGAAGATATGAAAATTTTATTCAAAGGAATTCCTCTCGATAAAATTTCCGTTTCGATGACAATGAACGGTGCGGTTTTACCCGTGCTTGCATTTTTTATTGTTGCAGGCGAAGAACAAAATGTAAAACAAGCTCAGCTTACGGGCACGATTCAAAATGATATTTTAAAAGAATATATGGTTAGAAACACTTACATATATCCTCCAGCACAATCTATGAAAATTATTGCGGATATTTTTAAATTCGCATCGAAGAATATGCCGAAGTTCAACAGCATCAGCATTTCAGGTTATCATATGCAGGAAGCCGGCGCCACTGCCGACCTCGAAATGGCATACACTCTCGCCGATGGGCTTGAATACGTGAGAACAGGAATCAACGCCGGACTTGAAATCGATACATTCGCACCAAGATTATCTTTCTTCTGGGCGCAGGGTATGAATTATTTTATGGAAGTTGCAAAGATGAGAGCGGCAAGAGTTATTTGGGCAAAGCTGATTAAAATGTTTAATCCGAAAAATCCGAAATCTATGGCGCTGAGAACTCACTCGCAAACGTCGGGCTGGAGCTTAACCGAGCAGGACCCGTTCAATAATGTAATCAGAACCTGCATGGAAGCCATGGCGGCGGCTTTGGGACACACGCAATCCCTTCATACAAATTCGCTCGATGAAGCCATTGCATTGCCGACTGATTTCTCCGCAAGGATTGCAAGGAACACACAGCTTTATTTGCAGGATGAAACAGGTATTACAAAAGTCATCGACCCGTGGGGCGGTTCTTATTTTGTCGAATATTTAACGAACGCACTTTTACAAAAAGGCTGGCATCATATAATCGAAGTTGAATCTTTCGGCGGAATGACGAAAGCAATCGAAGCCGGAATTCCGAAAATGCGCATTGAAGAAGCATCTGCAAGAAGGCAGGCAAGAATAGATTCGGGAAAAGAAACCATTGTCGGCGTAAATAAATATTGTCTTGAAAAAGAAGCGCCGATGGAAATTCTCGAAGTCGATAATACTTCAGTCAGGCTTTCGCAGATTAAAAGACTTGAAGAAATTAAAGCCACGAGAAATACTGAAGAAGTTTTGAAATGTCTCGATGCAATTACAAAATGTGCTGAAGGCGGCAAAGGAAATTTACTCGAGCTTGCAGTAAATGCGGCAAGAGTAAGGGCAACGCTCGGCGAAATTTCAAACGCAATTGAAAAAGTATCAGGAAGGTTTAAAGCTATGACAAAAACTATTTCAGGAGTTTACAGCAGTGAATACGGAGGTGAAGAAGATAATGATGTTAAAGTAGCGCGCAGAATGACTGATGAATTTGAAAAGAAAGAAGGACGCAGACCGAGAATTATGGTTGCAAAGCTCGGACAGGACGGACACGACAGGGGCGCGAAAGTTGTCGCAACTGCTTATGCAGATACGGGATTCGATGTAGATATGGGCCCGCTGTTCCAGACTCCCGAAGAGACCGCAAAGCAGGCTGTTGAAAATGATGTACACGTAATTGGAATGA
>PNBM01000381.1 GCA_003135995.1 Ignavibacteriota bacterium
AATCAGTGTCATCTGTGTTCCAAAGTTCATAACCAGAACTTAATAATTAAAAAGTGCCGTTTTTTGGGATTTTTAAAAGATTCTTAAATGAGTATATTTATTTATATGATATTATTTAGACCTACCCAATACAGTAACGTATCATTAACTACGAGAAGTTTTAATAATAAACTTTATATTATTTTTTTGAGAGAAAAAAATTTTTTTTATAATTATTTATGAAAAAGAAATTATTAATACGTGATTTAACGCTAAGAGATGGACAGCAATCTCAGTTTGCAACACGAATGAATCAGAAGCAAGTCGACAGGGTTCTTCCTTTTTACCGGGATGCAAATTTTTATGCCGCTGAAGTCTGGGGCGGTGCCGTTCCGGATTCAATTATGAGATACCTTAATGAAGACCCGTGGGAAAGACTCGACAAAATTAAAAAAGGATTTGGCAATAAAACAAAATTAACTGCGCTCTCGAGAGGCAGAAATTTATTCGGATACAATCCATATCCTGAAAATGTAATAGAAGGATTCAACCGACTTGCGATTAAAAACGGAATCGATATTATGAGAATTTTCGATGCACTGAATGACCTGAAGAATATGGAATCGACTATAAAATATGTTAAGGAAAACGGCGGACTTGCGGATTGTGCCGTATGCTATACGGTTGACCCGCATTTTTCTTTTTATGAAGTATTTAAAGGATACCTGACAGGTAAAAGAATTCCGGAAAAAGTTTTTTCCGTTGATTACTTTGTGGATAAAGCCAAACTGCTTGCTCAAATGGGAGCGGATATTATTACAATAAAAGATATGGCGGGACTTATTCCGCCTGATGTATCATCAGAGTTGATTAAAAGATTAAAAAAAGAAATTAAAGTACCTATTAACCTGCATACACACTGTACTCCGGGATTTGGATTAGCATCGGTTTTAAATGCTATCATAAGCGGAGTGGATATTGTAGATACCGTTATCTGGAATTTTGCGGGTGGACCTGCTGCTCCTGCTTTTGAACTCGTTCAGATATTTTGTGATAAATTAAAAATTGATACAGGTGTAAACCTAGATGCGGTTTCGAAAATCAATAAAGAACTTTTTGAAATAAGANNAGAAAGAACTTAAACAATTCGATACGATTCCCGAATTCCCAAATGAATTTGATATCGCAAATTATACTTTGCCTGATGATATTAATAAACTTTTCGATGATGCAATAAAAGCTTCGAAGAAAAAAAAGCACGATGAAGTAACACATTTAACGCAGGAGATTGAAAAATATTTTAATTTCCCTCCGCCTGATGAGAATGTTAAAAATGCTCAGATACCGGGAGGAATGTACACAAATATGTTAGCTCAGTTAAAAGCCGCAAAGATGGAGAGATTGCTCGAAAGAGTTTTGAGAACAGTTCCAATCGTCAGACTTGATGCAGGTTTGCCGCCGCTCGTTACTCCAACAAGCCAAATAGTCGGTGTTCAGGCTGTTTATTGTGTGATATCAGAAAATAAAAATGAAAGATTTTACGGAAATACTTCAACTCAATTTTTTAATCTGGTAAAAGGTGTTTACGGTGATACGCCTATTCCGATTGAACCTGCATTCCGTGAAAAGATAACGGGTTCAAGAAGAGAAGAGCCGTACGACGTTTCGCAATATCAAAGACCTGAAAATCCACAGCTACCGGAATTCGAAGATGTTAAACTTGCTATAAACGAAAAAGAAGAACTTCTGTTAGACCTTTTCCCTGCTGTTGCAAATGGATTTTTAAGAAGCAAAAGGGAAATTGAATATAAAAAAATGTTAGCGGAACTTGAAGTATTGAGAGAACTTGAAATAAGNNTTTTTAATTCTTCATTCTTAATTAAAAGGGGTTATAATGTCATTACAAGATAAAATTAAAGAGTTAACGGAGAAACGAAACCTGGCGATGTTGGGCGGAGGAGATAAGAGAATAAAAGCTCAGCACAGAAAAGGAAAATATACTGCACGTGAAAGAATAGATATGTTTCTCGATGAAGGAAGTTTTGAAGAATTTGATATGTTTGTTTCTCACAGATGCAGAGATTTTGGTTTGGAGAAAGAAACATATTTATCCGATGGTGTTGTGACGGGTTATGGAACTGTTGACGGAAGATTAGTTTACATTTTTTCGCAGGACTTCACAGTTTTCGGTGGTTCGCTTTCGGAAATGTTTGCTGCGAAAATTTGCAAAGTGATGGATATGGCGATGAAAGCGGGAGCACCTGTAATCGGTATTAACGACAGCGGCGGAGCACGCATACAGGAAGGCGTTAAGAGCCTTGGCGGCTATGCGGAAATTTTCCAAAGAAATGTTTTAGCATCAGGTTTGATTCCGCAAATATCCGCAGTGTTCGGTCCGTGCGCCGGTGGTGCGGTTTACTCCCCTGCTCTTACAGATTTTATTGTGATGTCAAAGAACACAGGCTATATGTTTATTACTGGACCTAAGGTGGTTAAAACTGTTACCGGTGAAGTGGTTACAGACGAAGAACTCGGCGGTGCATTCGTTCACAGTTCAAAATCAG
>PNBM01000019.1 GCA_003135995.1 Ignavibacteriota bacterium
TCAAATATTTCAGAGACGAATACGAAGCGCATATAAGGGATAAAAAATGTCCTGCCTTGAATTGCAAAAAATTATTGACTTATGAAATTATTCCCGAAAAATGTACTGGTTGTATGGTTTGTGCGAGAGGCTGTCCGTCAAACGCAATCGAAGGTGAAAAGAAAAAAGTGCATTTCATTTTACAGGATAAATGTATCAAATGCGGCGATTGCTATACGAAATGTAAATTTGAATCGATTAAAGTATTTTAATTCAATATAGTTTGATTGTAAATTGATTCTGGTTGTTCAGAAAATGGAAAACACCATTTTCCATTTTCTTCAACATAAATAATTTTAAAAATATAATAAAGTAACAGGTAATAAAAACGATGGAAAAATACAATATAATATTGAGNNAAATCGTAGACGGATACAAAGGCGAAACGATTTTACAGCTTGCAAAAAGAAACGGAATCGAAATTCCGACTCTATGCAATGATGACAGGCTCGAACCCTTTTCAGCATGTTACGTGTGCGTCGTGGAAGTAGAAGGTATGCGCGGTCTTCAGCCATCCTGTTCGACTAAGATTAACGAAGGGATGAAAATTACAACCGATAACGATAAAATTTCGAAATCAAGAAAGTCCGCACTGGAACTGATGCTGAGCAATCACTATGCTGATTGCACCGCTCCCTGTAAGCAAACTTGTCCCGCGGGTGTGGATGTTCAGGGTTACATTTCTCTTATAGATAAAGGATTATACAGGGATGCTGTCGGACTTATAAAAGAAGCTAACCCGCTGCCTGCTATATGTGGAAGAGTTTGCGTCAGACCTTGTGAAGTTGCCTGCCGTAGAAATTTACTTGAAGGTAAAGGTGTCGGCATTGACTATTTAAAACGATTTGCGACCGATATGGATTTTGAATCCGGTGATAAATTTATGCCCGAAGTTAAATCTAAAACCGGGAAAAAAGTTGCCGTTATCGGCGCCGGACCCGGTGGACTTACATCAGCTTATTATCTTGCAAAAGAAGGACATGACGTTGAAATATTTGAAGCAAGCCCGCATCCGGGCGGTATGCTTCGTTATGGAATTCCGCCTTACCGTCTTCCGAATGAAATTATAGATAAAGAAGTCGAAAGCATAACTGAATTAGGCGTTAAAATTCATTACGAAAAAAAGCTCGGAAATAATTTAAGTTATTTTGACCTTAGAAATAACTTCGAATCCGTAATTTTAACTATCGGTTCGCAAATGGGAACGTCTATCGGATGTCCTAACGATAAAGCAGAGAATGTTTTATCGGGAATTGATTTCTTAAGAAATATGGAAATGACAGGTCAGCGATACGATTTCAGCGGAAAAAAAGTAGCCGTGCTCGGCGGCGGAAATACAGCAATGGATTGCTGCCGTACTGCAATGCGATGCGGTGCAGAAAAAGTTTATATAATTTACAGAAGAACTGAAAAAGAAATGCCTGCGAACCCGATTGAAATTCACGAATCTAAACTGGAAGGCATCGAATATTTATTTCTCACAGCCCCTGCCAAAATTAATGTCGATGAAACCGGGAAATTAAAAACACTTTCCTGTTATAAAATGCAGCTTGGTGAACCCGATGCTTCAGGAAGAAGGAGACCTGTAAGAGTCGACGGCTCTGATTTTGAAATTGAACTCGATATCATTTTAGCTGCAATCGGACAAAAGACGAATGTGAATTTCCTCGAAGATATAAATAATAATTCAGAAGAAAAACTGGTATTAAATAAATGGGGCGATATAAACGCTGNNGGTCCCGCAACACTTATTGAAGCCATTGCCCAGGGCAGGAAGGCTGCGAAAAGCTGTGACCAGTATTTAAACGGAAAACATGTTACGGGCGAGCCTTTCGAATTCATCAGCAAACGTGATAATTTCGAAAAACAGAAAGTCGATGATTATAAAGAAAAATATGCCGTACAGGAAAGAGAAGAAATGCTTACAATCGACCCTTCCGAAAGAAAAAATTTCGATGAAGTCGAATTAGGTTATTCGGAAAAACAAGCTCTCGCAGAAACTCTTAGATGTCTCGAGTGCGGATGCAGTCAGTATTATACCTGTGACTTAAAAAGATATTCAACTAAATACGATGCCCAGCAGATGAAATTCGGCGGTGAATATAAAAAATATGAAATCGATTTTTCACATCCGTTCATAGAGATAGATAATAATAAATGTATTTTGTGTTCACGGTGCGTTAGGATTTGCCGTGAAGTTGTAAGCGCCAATGCTCTCGGTCTTGTAAACAGGGGATTCGAAACATTTGTTGCACCAAGCGGAGCGAAAACACTCCCTGAAACAGATTGCGAATCATGCGGATTATGTGTATCTACCTGCCCGACAGCCGCCCTGACCGAAAATGTAAACTTCAAACCCGGTCCGGTCGTGCTCGATACTTTCGATACAATTTGTAATTATTGTTCATTGGGCTGTGAAATATCAATAAAGCATAAAAGCGGTTATGTAATGCGCGTTGAAGGGAA
>PNBM01000317.1 GCA_003135995.1 Ignavibacteriota bacterium
ACCAGAAGAGTTAACTTTTATCAACTATAATTGTTTCGTTTTATTTTCGAATTTATCCCACCATTCTTTTTTGAATTTTTCCTTTTCTTCGGGACTTAGATTACTTAATTTTTCTCTAATATCGTATCCATGTCTATGAAATCCCCGTCTGCCATGTTTGCCGGGAAATCCGCCAAATAAGATTTTCGACAAAACTAAAATTCCAAGTGCCTGCCAGAATGTAATTGTTCCTGCTCCCAGAATTCCGGGAAGTAAAGCATTCCATAATAGCATAACAACACTGCCGAAGATAAACAGACCTGCTGCTGTTGCGATTGGAACGAATAAAATTCTTTTTATCCAGAAATTTTTACTCCGTTCTCTTCCGAAACACATTGAGTTTTCCATATTTTTTTTATTTAATATTAATAATCGTTGTTATAATTTTTAAGCAGTTGACGTAACCGGGCAACTGCATACCCTTTTCGCGATATAATAGTCTTAATATTTTCACCGGTTTTATCAGCAATCTCCTTAAGTGTCAAATCTTCCAGCTCGTTCCATACAAATACCTGTCTTTGTTTCTCAGGCAATTCATTCAGGGCGGAAAAAAATATTTCACGGATATAAGCACTTTCATATTCCTTTTCAGGATTCGAGTTATCCTCGAGCAATCCTTCCGGCAAAAAAATTTCTCCATCTTCATCTTCATAAGCAAAATCTTCGAATAATACAGGTCTATGTTTCCGTTTATTATCTATTATTTTATTACTGCTGATGCGATAAAGCCACGAACTAATTTGTTCAATAGGTTGAGTATCAATTATGGAGGTTAGCTGGTACCATACGTCCTGTAAAATATCTTCTGCATCTTCGTCATTTTTGACGCGGCTGCGAATAAAATTAAATAAACGCTTTCCATAACTCTGTATTATATTTATTATACTTTGCTGTTTTTGTACCATCCGTATTGCTATTAAATCGTCCATATACTTATATAGACGAATGAGAGTTGAAATTACTTTAAAAGCGAACTATTTCATATCCACTTTTCTGTTCATTTAGTAATCCGAATGAGCTCGAATTGGTATATTAATCAACTTGTTAGATAAGTGGACTTGAATTGGGTTATTGGGAATTATTACGTAATAAAAATGAGAAATGATTAATACATTTCTCATTCTTAATTCTTAATTGAATTCGCACGCCCGGCGGGATTTGACCCGCAAATTTTCACTGTGAAAGGGTTGAACTTTTATGTGAAAACAGTTTTATATTACGGATTTTAAAATTTATTTTACGTGAAATTACCTCAGATTAATAACAAAAGAAAACCGTTCAATTTGAAATGATTTTAATAAATCATTTATTATTTTTTTTCCTGTAAATCTTTTACAAGTTTTTCTAATTCATTCAATCTTTTGTCACGCGCGTCCAGTTCCTGTTGCTTAAGTTTTAATTTCATATTCAAATCAAATACATTTTTTTCGTAATCCGTTTTACTCCAGTAACCTATGTCTTCGAAGTATCCTTTAAACAGAAAATTATGCTTTAAGGCTTCCATATTCTGTGAAAAGCTGAAAGAACCCTGTTCAAGATTTGCAGTTGTTTCATTCGCATTCCTTATCAGAGATTTAAGGTTATTTGCAAAGTTAGTATCGGTTAGCAATGTGCCCACGACACTTTCGCTGGAGTTCATTTTATAAGTTATATCGGAAATATCTTCAGTAATACTTCTTATTNNTATTTTCTGTGTCATAGGGATTACTTCTTTTGTAATTACATCGACACTAAATGTTATATTCCGCAGGACATTATTTACCAAAGCTCCCGAAGTTGTGAATCCGCGCATTGTTGAATCGACATTATTATACAATGTCTTATTATTAATGAGTTGTCCTAAAGTTCCTTCTCCCTGGTCAACTTTAGAAACAATGGTTGCGACATCTTTTGTAATCAGAGAAGCATTATCCCCTGTTTCTTTCAGGGACCTTAAAATATCTTCAGCTTCAATAGGTCTTAAAGATTCAAGCATATCACCATCGTTTACAGAAAGGGCACCTTCTTCTCCGGGCGTTATATCAATAATTTTATTCCCAATCAGACCTTCGGTAACCACTTTTGCTTTTGAATCCCGTTTTATGAATTTCTTCACACTGCTTACAATTACCATTTCCACTCTTATTTTATTTCCGGAAATTATCTCTATTTTATCAACAGTTCCCACACTGATTCCGTTAAACCTCACATTACTTCCTTCAAGCAATCCGCTGACTGTTTCAAAGACAGCCTGAAGTTTCATTGTAGAGGTAAACATATTTTGCTTGCTCCCGATTACAAAAATTGCAACAAGGAAAAGAACTGAGCCTGCAATTATAAAAATTGCTAATACCAGTTTATTAGATTTTTTCATTTCCATTTTACATATGGATTTAATTGTTATTAAAAATCTTATATGAAAAATCCTCTGACAAAATCATCATTAGATTTTTCAAGTTCGTCGAAGCTTCCTTCGGCAGTAAATACGCCATGTTTCAACACTATTATTCTATCGGCTGTTAATTTTGCACAATTTATATCATGAGTAACTACAACAGAAGTTACTTTAAATTTCTCCTGCATTTGAAGAATCAAATTACTAATCTCACGTGAGGTCGCAGGGTCAAGTCCTGTTGAAGGTTCATCATAAAGCATTATTTCCGGTTTTAAAATTAATGTGCGTGCGAGTCCTATTCTTTTTCTCATGCCACCCGATAATTCAGATGGCATTTTATCTATAGATTTTTCGAGACCAACATCATTAAGAACTTCCATAACCCTATTATCAATTTCGTCCTGAGTTAAATTTTCGTGTCGTATGAGCGGGAATTCAAGATTTTCTCTAACGCTCATTGAATCATAAAGTGCACCGCTCTGAAAAATAAAACCGATTTTTTTCCTTAAATCCTGCAGTTCGTAATCCGTAAGTTCGGGAACATCTTCATTCAAAACTATAACTTTTCCACTGTCGGGCATCATCAACCCGACTATACATTGTAACGTAACAGATTTACCCGAACCTGATTTTCCGAGTATAATTAAAGTTTCACCCCTGTAAACTTTGAGATTTATATCTTTTAAAATTTCATAACTCCCAAAAGTTTTCTTCAGATGTTCAATGTTAATTACAACTTCATTATGATTTATAAATTTCGATTCTATGTTAGTGTTATCTGTCATTTCAAATTAAAATAAAATTGTTGTTAACTGAACCGCTATCATATCTATAATAATAACTAATAACGACGAATAGACAACGGATATATTAGCCGCTATCCCAACACTTTCTGTTCCTCTTGAAGCATTATATCCCTGATATGAACCCACAAGTCCGATTGCATAACCGAAAAAGATAGTTTTAACTGTTGCGGGAACTACGTCTGCAAAAGTTAAAGCCGAAAATATAGTCGAAAAATATAACTGCAGGCTCTCTCCGTTTACAATATTTAAAGCTATAAATCCGCCAATAAGAGCAATCGTATCCGCATAGATTATAAGAAGCGGTATCATTAAAGAAGTAGCCGTAATTCTTGTGACAACAAGAAATTTGAAAGGATTCGTAGCCGAAACTTCCATTGCATCTATCTGTTCGGAAACTTTCATTGAACCAAGTTCGGCACCAATTCCGGAACCGATTTTTCCTGCACATATCAATCCCGTAATTACGGGTCCAATTTCCCTGATAATGGAAATTGATATCATAGTTGGAATTAAAGAGAGAGCACCGAACTTTGTCAGCATTGGAATAGCCTGTAATGCGAGAACAAACCCGATAATGAAACCTGTAATGCTGACGAGTCCCAATGATTTATATCCGATTTCAAAAAACTGTTTAAACATTTCTTTGAATTCATACGGAGGTCTGAACACTTCTTTAAAATACCTCACCGCAAAATTATATAAACCGTAAACGGTAAGCAGAAAATTAGTTATATATTTTATTAATACCTGATCCAAATATTTTTTATTTAATTAATCATTTCTGTTTATTTTAACATCATTGAATGGATTCGCAAATCCAAGAATGATGCCGAATGAAATATCGGTTATATCCGTATCTTGTTTTTTGAACATAAAAGTGTGACGTATTTTTACATGCGGAAATATTAAAATTTTATCATTCCGCAAAGAATATCCGAATGTCAGTTCGGGAAAAACACCTGTCTTACTGAAGTTTGCAAAATAACCTGCGCCAAGCGACAATGCTTTTGACCCTTGAAGCATATGAGAAGGTTTAATGTTCTCTTTAAATAATAAATCATATTTGTAAGAAAGTCTTAACTGGTTGGAAATATTTCCGGAAAAAATAAATGAATATTCAAAAGCAAATCTATGCTCGCCGAATTTTCCAAAACCCATCGATATTTCCTTAGTAAGCCCTGCATAAACACTTTTATTTTCATATATTATAATCGGATTTATAACGTATAAAAAAGCTCCGATGCCGATGGATACTGCCGTGAATGAATTTGAAGTATTTTCTTTATTCAGTAATGAAACCGGCTGATTTATTGCAGAAATAGTTTGCGAATAAATATTACAATAAGACAAAAAAAATAATATTATATTTAAAATAATTTTCACTTAATTCCCGATTATTTTATGAGTATCGATACTTAATGTTTAATTATGTAATTCTGTTAAATATAAAAAACTGAAACAGTTGCCTTTGCAAAAAGAAGAACACCAAGCAATAATAATATAATTCCCGCAACTATATTAAGTTTATTTACAGTTGACTGATTTATCCGTTTTTTATTACCGGTTATTATTTTTAAAAGCGAATAGAACCATAAGTATGTTCCTGTTAATGCTCCTATTGAAAATAATAACCCGCCCAAAAAAGTGGAATTCAGGAAATTAAATCCTTTCAGATATCCGACGACTGCAATCCATGAAGCCGGCAAAGTCAAAGAAGACATACATAACATCACTCCCATAAAAAATAATCCGAATGAATTTGATTTATTATTTCCCGAAATATTAAGATGATTGGATATGCTCTTAGCTTTTTCTTGTAATACATCCGCCCTGTTAATAGCTAATTTGATTTTTCCGGATTCTTTTGTTTCAAGCTCATTATAAATTATCTTCGTTTTCAAAATCTTCAGACCGTAAATAAACACAATAGCGCAGCCTATAAAAGTCAGGACTATTTTTATTTCATAAGCATATTTAGAATAAAATTCAGTAGCGGCAACCGGAAAAAAGGATATTATCAAAGTGATTCCGCCGAATGCCAGCATACAATAGAAAAANNGCCTTTATTTCATTTTGAAAACCCTTGGTTATTATTGCAAATGCAATCGGACCCATCGGTGGTATTGAAACAATAAACCCGGTTAAAATTCCTGCTAAAAAATTTAATATCATATTTATTTTTTTTGATAATCTGATATTATCAAACATTTAAAAATTTAATTTTTACTAAAAGAATTATCAAATGTATAACCCCGCAATAAGGCATATTGATATAACTTGTGTTGAAGAATTTTCCTGCCCCTGAATAACCTGCTTCTGACAGTTCCAACCGGACAACCTATAAATTCTGAAATTTCATCATAGCTCAATCCTTCGAGGTCGAACAGGATTAGTACGGTCTTGTAATCATTTTTTAAAGAATTTAGTGCGGAAGTCAATTCATCGTCAAACAACTTTGAATAAATTTCGATTTCTAGGTCATGCGATTCAATTATATCCATTCCTATGGAATCATAAAAATTTTGAAATTCATCGTAATCGACGATTTGTGGATTCTTTTTATCCTTCCTGTATTTATTTATGAAACAATTTTTCATAATTTTAAATAACCACGCTTTGCAATTTGAGCCTATTTCGAAATTATGGAAAAATCTGAAAGCGCGAAGATACGTATCCTGAAACAAATCATCGGCATCAGAATAATTCGCAGATATTTTTCTTGCATAATTGAATAAAATCTGCATATGGGGTAATGCATAAATTTCGAAATCCTGCTTCACTTTATTTAAATCAGAAAGGGGTACTTCATCAAAGCTGATATCATCTTCAATCATTTTTGTTTCGTCTGCCTTATATAACCCCGGCTGAACATAATATTGTTTAAACGCTGAAAGATTACCAACAGGATTTGTTCTCATTTGTTTTTCCTTAAAGTTAAATTATACGAATTATTATTAAATAAAATCAGTAGAAATTATTTTAAATCCTTCTTTTATTTTTAAAACCGAACTATTAAATTTTATATTTTCGACTAAAATGTCCTCATTTTATTTCAATAATCATCGGCATCTTATTTTTAACATCTAAAAGATAAGAATTTGATATAATTAAAATAATAGAGCAGAGGGATGAAAAAGGAACTAATCCGAATGGAGTAGGAAATAATATACTTTTAAAAATTCATATTTAATGGATTATATATTTATTTGTTTTTCAGTGTATATTTTTAAAAAAATTTTTTTAAAANNAAAAATTTTAAATTTTTATTAAATCATATGCCATTTAACATTCAATAGTTTGAGGTTCCCTGATGATCATTCAATTTAATTACCATCCGTTTCATTTGTATCTAATGTAGATAAGATATCCGTTAATGAGTCCGGTTTCACCTGTATTTCAGGGTCTTCCGGTTTTACAGTTGTCTTTTCATCTGTTTTTTGTTCCTGTTTTTCATTTATCTTATCTTTATCTTCTAATATACAGAACCAGTAATCCGC
>PNBM01000242.1 GCA_003135995.1 Ignavibacteriota bacterium
ACCTTGCTGAAGAGTTCGACCTGGCGCTCGAGGTGCTCGAGACTTTTGTTATTAATTATAACGAAATCGGATTTTTCGATTTTAGTTTTTTCGTCAATTTGGAATTTCATTATTCTTTCTACTTCTGTACGATTGGCACCGTCACGCATCATAATCCTATCAAGCCTGTTTTTCTTATTTGAATATACCATCACAACATAATTGAGATAATTATGAAAGATTGTATCGAATACAAGCGCCGACTCAATTAAAATAACTTTTTGTTTTGCTTTTTTAATTTCATCCATCAGGTTTTTTATTACGACCGGATGAACGATATTATTAATCTTAACGAAATTTGTTTTATTTGCAAAAACTTTTTTTCTGAGTTTAGTCAGGCTGATGACACCTTGAAAATTAAGTATGTCTTTTCCGAATGCTTTTACTATTTTTGCGGCGAGTTTCTTATCTTTTTTATAGAGTTCTTTAGCTCTTAAATCAGCAAATACTACCTTATAACCTTTTTTATGAAGCTGACGACAAACCTCGGTTTTTCCTGAACCAATTCCACCTGTTATACCAATTAAAATCTTACTTTTAAATTTATCCATTTGAAATATTTACTTTGTAAACACACAATCTTAACATAGAAAATTTATTTAGCATAAGCAATAGACCTTCTTTCCCTTATGACATTAATTTTAATTTGTCCGGGATATTCCATTTCTTCCTGAATTCTATGGGCAATATCTTCCGCAAGCTGGTCCTGTAAAATATCATCAATCTTTGTGTGCTCTACAATAACTCTTACTTCCCTGCCTGCCTGAATTGCATACGTCTTTGCAACACCTTCGAATGACGTTCCGATTGCTTCAAGCTTTTCAAGACGTTTGGAATAAGCTTCGACCGATTCCCTTCTTGCACCCGGTCTTGAGCCGCTGATAGCGTCTGCCGCNNACTGAAATAGGATGTTCCATCGGCATTTCTTCGTGATGCGAACCGATTGCATTGCATACGATTGGATGTTCTTTGCATCTTCTTGCAATTTCATATCCGAGAATTGCATGAGGTCCTTCGATGTTTCTGTCAACGGTTTTTCCGATATCGTGAAGAAGTCCCGCACGTTTCGCCATCATTGCATCGAGTCCGAGCTCAGCCGCCATAATTCCTGCAACGTGTCCGACTTCGATTGAATGGCTGAGCACATTTTGTCCGTAACTTGAACGGTATTTCATTCGACCTATCAGTGTTATGATATCCCTGTTCACACCCTGAATTCCCATATCAATCAATGTCTGTTCACCGACGCGAATAATTTCTTCATTCAATTCTTTTTCGACCTTTTGAACAATTTCTTCGATTCTTGCAGGATGGATTCTTCCGTCTGCAATTAATCTTTCCATTGCAACCCTTGCGACTTCACGTCTGAACGGGTCGAAACCGGAAATGATAATTGCTTCGGGAGTATCATCAACGATTATATCCACACCCGTAACTGCTTCAAATGCCCTGATGTTTCTGCCTTCTTTTCCGATGATTCTTCCTTTGAGTTCGTCGGAAGTGATTTGAAGTACGCTGACAGTTGTTTCCACGGAATGGTCAACCGCTGAGCGCTGAATTGCCTGTATTACAATATTTTTGGAAATCTTATTTGCTTCCTGCTTGGTTTCATCGCGTACGTCCTGCAGTTTCTGCGCTGATTCGAGTTTTACGGTACTGAGCAAACTATTGAAAAGAATTTTTTTAGCATCTTCTTCGCTGAGGGAAGCAATTCTGTGGAGTTTAGCTTTTTGTTCCTCGACAATTTGCTTGCTTTCTTCGGCTAATTTTTCAACTTCGGCTTTTTTCTCCGAAACTTCTTTGTGTTTCAGGTTGTAATCGTTTATTGCCTGCTGAACGTTTTTTTCCTTCGTAATTAATTCAGCTTTTAATCTTTCGCTTAGTTCCTTATCGTTCCTGATTTTTTTCTCAATTTCCAGAATTTCTTTTTCTTTTTGCCTGACCTCTTCATCGAATCTTTGTTTCCTTTTATAAAATTCATCTTTGACTTCAAGTAGTTTTTCCTTTTTCAGGTTCTGAGCGGATTTTTCCGCATCAAGTTTATAAAGCCTCGACCTTTTTTCCGCTTCACCGATTATATCTTTTGATTTTAAATCCGCGTCCGATAATATTTTTTTTGCAACATTTTCAGCACTGTCTAATTTGGCTTTCACTATTCTCGAATGCACAAACCATCCAAGAAAAAAAGTTGCACCACAAAGTCCTACTATCAGTGGAATTATTATAATTAAATCAATTTCCGGTAACATTTATCCCTCCAGTTATAATAAAATAAATCATCGTTGTATTTTGTAATTTTAAAAAATATTTTAATTTCTGTCCTTAAATTCCGGCTGATAATATCCAGCCATCATAATTTTCGGATATATATAAAAAAACCGCACATGCGAAACCATTCATCAGAGGTTATATAAGGGNNAGCTTACTTTTATTTCTGAATTTCCTTCAGAAAGTAAATCCCGCCGAGGCGGGTGCGGCCTGAAATCATCACAAAATTGAGCTAACCTCCCGGTTATTTATTATTTGATGATTCTATATAATGTCTGACAGTGGCTGGCTGTGCGGTTATAAAATAAATTTTTATATGTAAAGAACAATTCTATAATACTTTATCTATATTGGCAGATAATTCATCCAATTTAGAAATATTATCATTTAGAAAATTTGAATAATCTTTCTCTAATAAGGACCGGTAATCTTTTTCCCTGAAAAAAGATTCTGCTATATTTAATGCCGATACGACTGCTATTGACTCGGCAGAAGTATTAGGCGACTGATAATTAATACGCTGCATTATGGTATCCACATAATTCGCAAATTTTTGCACTTCCTCGACATTGTCTCCAAGCAGATTATAGTCACTATTAAATATTTTAACTTTAATTCCGGTAGTCTTCATTATTCATAAATGATAAAATGTTTAATAAAATGAGCCAGCCATAGTTCGAATCTTATTCATCGGCGATCGGTTGTTCCTGTTCATATTGGTCTAAATGTACATCTATCCTCGATATCAATTCCTTAATTCTTGATTTTACGTTTTCTTTGTTTTGTATCGAATTGTTGCCAACTTCAGAATTCAATAACAAATTTTTCAAACTCGAAATTTCCTGGTCTTTGAACACGGAATCTGAACTTAATTTATTTAACTCAAGCTTTAATTCGGTAATTTTATTGTTCAGTTCCTTTATATTTTCCTTTAAACTTAAATTTTCTTCATTAATCTCGTTATTTTTAGAGATTAATAAACCTACTTTCGTCAAAAGCCTTTCAAAAGAAGCGTATTGAGCAGATTCCAGTTTGATAATCGACTCTTTATTTATTTCGCTTTTGTTTTCCTGCATAAATAATGTATTTTCTTCTGTCAATTTCGTAAAGTTATTTGAAGCTCTTTTTCTAAAGTTTTTATAATCTTTTGAATTTGTTTATTTACATCCTCATCCGTTAAAGTTCTTTCTGATGAAGAAAATTCAAGTGAAATTGCCATACTTTTCTTACCGGAACCAAGTTTATCGCCTGTGTAGATGTCAAATAAATTAATATTCTTAAGTATATTTCCGCCGCTCCTGAATATGAATTTTCTGACTTCCCCGTAAATTACATCATCATTCATTACAAGTGCAATATCCCTTTTTACAGGAGGATATTTTGAAATATCACTGAAAGAAATATCGCCTTTCAAAAGACCGAACAGAGCATTTAAATAGATTTCTACCGAAAAAACATTTTGCTCAATATCAAATAACTTCAGAATTTCTTTTCCGACCAGGAATATTTTCCCGATAGCTACGTTATTAATGGCTATATTAATAACGGTACTATTCAATTCTATACTATTATAGTAAATTATTCCTAAATTATCAAGATTTAATTTAGAGATAAACATTTCAAGCTCTCCCTTGATATCGAAGAAGTCGAAGGCTCTTTCCTTAACATCGAAGCTAAGAGAATCCATTTTACCGCTCAAAGCAAAGCATAAACGGTTTTCTTCGCTGAATCTATCACCCTTATTGAAAAAAACTTTACCAATTTCGAAAAGCTTTAAAGGTATGTCTTTACTTGAATTATTAATATTTAATTTCAGTGAATTAAGCATTCCGTAAAGCAAATTTACCCTCATAACATTCATTTCGACTGAATTGGGATTTTCTAATTTCACATATTGTTCCGTAAAATGCTTTATTTTTGTTTCATCCTGCTGTGAATACGTGACTATTTCATTAAACCCGCGTCCTATAAAATGATTACGGATTTTATCTATAAATGTAAAATATTTATCCCCGTAGTCTATATGCTGGGAAATATTGAGTTCAAATTCAAATTGATTTTTGAGATTTTCATATCCGTAGATTCTCGCAATTTCTTCAATCAGGTCAATTTCCCTGTTTATATCGTTATGTCTGAATTCCGGAATGCCGAAATAAAGTTTATCGCTTTTCTTCTCAATGTAATTTATTTCAATTTTTCCGAGAAGCTTAATTATTTGTTCATCAGTTAATGTTATTCCGATAACTTTTTCTGCCTGAACTCTTCTCACACCAACTGATATTTTTTCGAATTTAACAGGATATACATCTAACAAATTTTTTAAAACTTCACCGCCGGCAAGTTCCTGCATTAATGACGCAGCCCTGTCAGATGCAAAGGTTACTTTTTCGATGTCTATTCCGCGTTCAAATCTTTGCGAAGCATCTGTTTGAAGTCCGAGTTTTTTGGAATTTTTTCTTATGCAAACGGAATCGAAGTAAGCACTTTCAATAAAAACANNTCATTTCAGAAAGTTCTCCACCCATAATTCCGGCTATCGCCGAATACCCTTCTCCATCACAAACCATAAGTGATTTATCATTCAGGATTCTTTCTTTGGAATCTAAAGTTGTAAATTTATCACCTTCGTTTGCCGTTTTAACTATAATTTCTTTTTTTCGGATTTTGTCATAATCAAATGCATGTAAAGGCTGACCGGTTTCCATCATCACATAATTTGTGATATCAACAATATTATTTCTTGGCCTTAATCCGATGGCAATGAGAGCTTTTTTAAGCCACTGAGGAGATTCTTTTATTTTAACATTTTTTACAACGCGTCCTGTAAATCTTTTGCAGAAATCTGTATTTTNNCGGAGCGTTCTACGGATTCTTTTATTTTGATTTCGGGTAATGTTATTTTTTTATCAAATATGGCTGCGATTTCACGTGCAATACCTATGTGTGAAAATAGGTCGCCGCGGTTTGGAGTAATACCTATTTCAATAAGATAATCATTTGCGCCGATATAATCTGAAAAGTTCTGACCTGATTTTGCATCGTGATTCAAAACCATAATTCCGCTGTGGTCATCGGATAAACCGAGTTCATCCTCCGCACAAATCATTCCTTCGGAGAGTTCGCCTCGTAATTTGCTNNTATTCCCTGTATCGACTTTGCAGACAGTCAGTTTATCCGCGTTCGGATGTTTTGCAGTTTCAATTACTTCGGCAACGATAAAATTTTTGAATTTTTCACTTTCATTCTCGATGGATTCAATATCGAGCCCTGATTCAATCATATCTTCCTTTAGTTTATCGAATGAATCAATTTGCAAATCGTGTATGTAACTTTTAATCCAGTTTAAACTTATTTTCATATTATTTTAGCATAATTTGATAATATAAATAATTGCTGAAAGACATTAAATATAAAAAGTAGTTTAAAAAT
>PNBM01000111.1 GCA_003135995.1 Ignavibacteriota bacterium
ATTACAGTTTTACCCTTGATTTTCCTTGGTTTTTTGGCGGTGTTCGCTGAATTAATATCCATACTCGTTTTATTAGAAATGATTATATTTTAATTAAAAATATTCAAAATTATTCAAAAATAAAAGTTAGAATGGAATCTCTATAAAAATAGAATCGAAGATATATTCAAAGACATATTTATATAAATTCANNTATTCCATACAATTTGGTTTTTCACAACCATAATCGTGCCCTAAATAAAGACAGGGGCTGCAATATTTATCACTTTGAATTGTAATTGTATTTTTTGTATAAGCAGCCCATTTTATCGGATTCGTAGGTCCGTGCAATCCGATAGTTTTAGTTCCAACACTTGCCGCTAAATGCAACATGCCTGTATTACTGCATATCACCAGATCGACTTTTTCAATTATTCCTAAAACATCATCAAGTGGATATTTTCCGGCGATATTCATACAATTTTTGGATATTCCATCGCAAATACGCTGACATTTATCAAAATCATCAGGAGAACCCGTAATCAATAATTTTAATTGGGGATAATTCTCAATCAATTTTTTCCCAAGCTTTATATAATTTTCTTCGGACCATTCCCTCGGTTTACCGTTACTGCCGCATCCCGGGTGCAAGCATACAATTTTACTGTTTGTAAAATTATTATCCTTCAGAAATTTATCCGCAACTTTTTTATTTGATTCACTTAAAAAATATTCTAATTTCTTATCGTCTTCATGAACCTCTATACCAAGTAGTCCAAGCAAATCCAGAAAAGTTTCAAGTTCATGTTTCTCAGGTGTATGAATCGCAACAGTATCAAAAATAAAATGTTTAAGCTGTCCGGGAGTTTTAAAACCAACAGAATAATCATATCTCGAAAGTGATATTATGAGTGCGCTAATTCTCGACCACTGTTCCGTATCGATGATTATTTCATATTTTTCTTTTCTTATTAACCGTATAAATTTTATAAAAGCAATCGGGTCAGTTGCATAACTATAGATATCAGAGACAATTACTTTATCTATATAAGAAATATTATGTGCCACATCACTGTTTATTTTAGAACAAAGCAGTGAAATTTCTGCGTTCGGATATGCTCTTCTTAATACTTTTAATGTCGGAATTAGTATAATCGTGTCACCAATGGCCGCGAAAATAATAACCATTATTTTTTTAATATTTTCGACCGGTAATCTTTTTTTCTTTTTAAAAAAAATTGAAATGAAAAGAAGAATTGGAAAACCTATATATTTATCGAAAAACCTGAATATTGCTTTGCGGTTACTCAATCTAAAGATAAATTAAATGTTTGATAATATACAAATAAATTTTTATATTATCAATTTAAGTTAAATTACTGATGAATACTGATTATAAATCATTAATTAAAAAATCACTCAAAGCTATAGATAATTCCTACGCACCATATTCAAAATTTAAAGTCGGGGCTGCAATTTTAACCGCGGGTAATAAAATATTCAGCGGCTCCAACATCGAATGTGCTTCATATTCTTTAACAATTTGTGCAGAACGGGTTGCAGCAGCGAAAGCAATTTCCGAAGGCGAGATTAATTTTAAAGTATTAGCAATATCAACGAACAAAAACAAAATTGTTTATCCCTGCGGAGCATGCCTGCAATTTTTAACGGAGTTTTCCCCGGATTTAAAAATAATACTCGTTAAAACGGAAAAAGAATTTGAAGTCCATAATTTAAAAGATTTTTTACCGAAAAATTTCATACTTAAAAATTTTATTTTGAAGGAAATCAGGAATGAATGAAAATTTACAAATAAGAACGTATAAAAAAACAGGACATATAGAAATTATCTGCGGGAGCATGTTCTCCGGAAAAACGGAAGAATTAATCAGACGCATAAGAAGGGCCGAAATTGCAAAACAAAGAGTAAAAGTTTTTAAACCAAAAATAGATAACCGTTACAGCGAATTCTCAATTGTTTCTCATAATGAACGTTCGTTCCCTTCCGAGATAGTCGATAATGCGGAAGAAATACTCGAAAAAAGTTTCGATGCGGAAGTAATCGGAATAGACGAAGCTCAGTTTTTCGATAATAATCTTGTCGAAGTCTGCCAGCAAATTGCAGACAGCGGAAAAAGGGTAATTGTTGCAGGATTAGATCAGGATTATAAAGCAATGCCATTTGAACCAATGCCGCAGCTTCTTGCAATAGCAGAATACATAACGAAAACTCTGGCAGTTTGCGTGATTTGCGGAGCACCTGCGAACCGAACTCAAAGGGTAACAGAAAATCCTGACAGAGTTTTAGTAGGGGGAGAAAATCATTATGAAGCACGCTGCAGGCTTCATCACATCGTAAAAGAAAGCTAATTGTTCTTAATAATTATTGTTAAAGTTAATTTTAAAATTTAATTTCATTATTTTTAAAAAATATTTACGAAGCCACTTAGGCTGTGTGAAAATAAATTAAATTGCTCATTTGCCACGACTTTTAAGTCGTGGTATAGAAGTATATCTTAAATGGGCTTTAGCCCATAAATATTTTATTTCAAGGGCTAAAGCCCTATTTTGGTTATGTTCCCCACGAGCTAAAGCTCGTGGAAATTAAGCGAGAAAATAGTAATTTCATTTTCACATACTCTTTAGAGCGTTGTAAACAGAGTTTATTTAAAAAATAATATAATATTAAGATTGCTTTTATTTCTGAATGAAGTAATAGGGGTAGATATTTAATAAACGTTTTGTAAAAATTTATATTTGTGGATTTCGCATTATCGAATTCGCCGGAGAAAAAATAATCGTGATTATTAATACACGAATCGAGGTTCATAATTTTGTAAAATTTTTATTATAGTTTTATTATTTTATTTTTTTTTGAATATCCGAATCGTCAAACAGCATTCTTACCGAAGGTGTGTACCTGTCTTCATATTGTCCGTTCCTTACCGCCCAAAGAAAAGCCATAAGAAAGCCTGCCGCGACTATAAGGCTTACGCCGATTAATACTAATATAATGGACATTAATTTTTAATAGAAAATTTTTTCCTTTTTGCAATAAAGTTTGTTGCTATTACGCAAAATAATACAACAGAAATTGAACTTACAGGCATTAATATAGCTGCATTAATCGGGGTCAATAATCCTTTGACTGCAAGACTTAGACCGGCAATATTGTATAATAGTGAAAATATGAAACTCATTATTATTATTATCATGCTTTTTGAAGAGAGTACAATAAACTCGTGAAGCCGGATCAACATATCGGAATCAAGAATTGCATCGCACATAGGGGAAAAACTATTTATATCTTCGGAAATTGAAATTCCTACATCGCTTTGTTTCAAAGCTCCGGCGTCATTCAGGCCGTCTCCTATCATCAACACTTTTTTCCCGGATAGCTGAAGTGCTTTTATATAGTCAAGTTTATTTTCAGGCGCCTGGTTGAAATGAAGATTATTGCTGTCGTTGAAAAAATCTTTTAATAATTCTTTTTCGTTTTCGTTATCTCCTGAGAGCAAATGAAGCTCGTATTTTTGTGAAAGTTTCCCGATTAATTCCTTTAAACCTTCCCTGTAAGAATTCTTTAAACTGAAATATCCCTTTATATCTTCATTAATGGATAAAAACACTTCCGACGAATTTTGCTTTTCTTTATTGTCTGTTAATTTAATTTCCCCCGACATAAAATTAGAGGAGCCTAATTTAACCGAATTATTTAAAATGCTTCCTGAAATCCCATGTCCGCTGATTTCCCTGAAATCGGATATATTGTAATCTTTATAATCATTTAAATACTGATAAATTGCACGGCTTAAAGGATGGGTAGAGTTTCTCGCAAGGGATTTAACGAGTGAGCATTCGAAATTATTCAAATCACTTCCTATAAACTCAATTTCCGATATCCCGTTTAAAGTTATAGTTCCCGTTTTATCAAATACTATCGTATTTATTTTAGAAAGTTTTTCTAATACTGCGGTATTTTTAATGTAAAATTTATTTTTACCGAAAATCCGCATCATATTACCAAGCGTAAAAGGCATAGACAGGGCGAGTGCGCAGGGACAGGCAACAATTAAAACCGCCGCGAAAACGTTCAGTGCCTCTGAAGGATTTATATTCATCCATATTGCAGTTGACACTAAAGCAACAATTAAAATTGCATACGTAAAATATTTACCGAATATATTTGATATTTCCGATATACTGTTCTTTTTCTGTTTTACAAAGGCATTACTATTCCACAGCTGTGTGAGGTAGCTTTGCGAAACATTTTTTATAACTTCAAGTTCAATTGTAGGACCGTATTGTCTTCCCCCCGCATAAATTACTTCACCAAGCACTTTATTCACCGGGATTGATTCCCCGGTTGCAAAACTATAATCTATGTTCGCCTCTCCCCTGAACAATATTGAATCGGCAGGAATAAGTTCGCCGTTTCTTATGATCATTCTATTCCCGATTTTCAGTTTTGAAAGCGGAATTGTGGTTTCCTTTGCCGCTTTCATCACAGTAACGGACAACGGAAAATATGATTTATAAGACCGTTCAAAATTTAACGAATCATAGGTCTTGTTCTGAAAAAGTTTACCTATTAACAAGAAAAAGACAAGTCCCGTCATAGAATCCGAATAGCCTGCGCCCGTATGGGAAAGAATTTCAAAGGCGCTCCTGAGAAATATTACCAGAATACCGAGTGAAAGAGGAAAATCAATATTTATGATTCTGTTTTTTATCCCTTTGTAAGCGGAAATAAAATAATCCGAGCTGCAATAAAAAAAGACGGGTAAGGAAATAATGAGATTCAGGTAACCGAAAAAACTCCGGAACAAGGGATCAATAATTTTATCGAGACCAAGATATTCGGGAAAACTAAAAAGCATTATATTACCGAATGCAAAACCGGCTATTCCGATTTTATAGTATAATTTTTTATTATATTTATTCCTTGTGCTTTTCTCGATTGCTTCAAGATTAAACATCGGTTCATATCCAAGCGAATCAAGTAATTCCGCAATTTGTTTCAGGCTTGTTTTGTCATTTAGATATTTCAGGTTCAGCTTTTTTTGAGGAAAATCCACACGTGAATAAACAATACCGTTATTCAGTTTATATAAATTTTCAAGAAGCCAGATACAGCTGCTGCAATGCATCTGTGGAATTTGCAGAGTTAAAATTGTGATTTTACCGTCTGTATAATCTACCAGGCTCGAAATCATTTGTTCGTCTTCGAGATATTCATATTTTGTTTTGTTTCTTTCCGGGGGCGATATCCCGGGGTTATCGTCGAGNNTTCTTCCAATATTTCATATACTAATTTACAGCTCGTACAGCAAAAGATTTTATCATCTTTTACAATAGATTTATCGTTGCAGATATCGCCGCAGTGATAGCAAACTAATTCGCCTTCTATATAAGTTCTTTCGTTCTGCATTAGTAATTTAAAAATTAGGTTGAGCCGGAAAAAATATGAAACTCAAAGAATACATTAACAGTATTCTTGATATAATTTAGAACACAGATTTGATACTTTTAATTCCTTTTTTTGAAATCGGTTTACTTTCTTACGTATTTTTCCACCATTAAGTAAAATTCTTCTTTTACGAATGGTTTAGCTAAATAATCGTCCATGCCTGCTTCCATACATTTTGCTTTATCTGCTTTTACTGCGTAAGCCGTAATACCTATAATTGGAGTGTGCTTTCCTGTACCTTTTTCGATTTCCCTGATTATAGAAGTTGCTTCGAGTCCGTCCATAATCGGCATTTGAATATCCATTAAAATAATATCGAATTTCGATTGTTCCAGAACATCAAAAATTTTCAGACCGTTATCTACAATTGTAACGCTGTAATTTTTTCGTACGAGCAATTCTTTTACGAGCCTCTGGTTGACCACATTATCTTCGGCAACGAGTATATTGACTTTACTTTCTGAGGGTTTTTCGATTACTTTTTCAACTTCAACCGTGGGTTCTTTTATTACTGCAAGCTCAAAGGGAATATTAATCTCAACGGTTGTACCAAGGTTCTCAGTACTTTCAACCTGCATTTTTCCGTTCATCATTCCCGTTAAATGCTTTACCAATGCAATACCAAGCCCTGTTCCTTTATATTCAAAATCGTCTGGAATAATTTCAACTTCATTATCTTTTAATTCTCCGAACAGAGATTTCATTTTTTCCGGAGATATTCCGCGTCCTGTGTCAGATATTTTGAAATTCAGCCAGACTTTGTTTCCCTCTTTTGAACTTTCGTTCATGGATAAACTTATATTTCCTTTTTCAGTAAACTTGACGGAATTTTTCAGAAGGTTAATTAAAATCTGGTTTACGCGCAGCGGGTCACCAATAATATGATAATTAATGTTATCCGGTATATTTAATTTGATGGAAAGTTTTTTTCTTCTTGCGTCGAAGTCAAGAATCTGAACCGTCTTGTGTATTAAATCGCTTATATTAAAATCAATCATTTCGAGTTTCAGCTTGCCCGTCTCTATTCTTGAGAAATCAAGTATATCATTTATTATTGCAAGTAATGTACTCGATGAGAAATTTATTATGTCGAGATATTCCTTTTGTTCCTTGGTCAGTGTCGTAAGTAATAACAATTCCGTCATTCCGATAATCCCGCTCATTGGTGTTCTTATTTCCTGGCTCATAGTCGAAAGGAACTGTGTTTTCGCATCATTTAAAATTTCTACTTTTTCTTTTTCCGATTTTAATTTAGCGATTTCCTCTTTAATCGCCGAAATATCGATTGATAATTTTGTAATTTCTGTGGTATTTGTTTTGGGGTTTTCGGTCGTAACTAATGATGAATATTCGGTAAAATTAGTGCCATCCGATTTTTTTGTGTTCAATTCTCCGGACCACGAATTACCATCATTTAAAGAATTCAATATTTTTTTGAAATCACCGTTATTGTTAACTATAAAATCGCTTAAATTCTTTCCGATAATATCCTCCGGTTTATAACCGGTGTGTTTTGAATATTTAGAATTAATATAATTAACCTTACCGTTCAAATCCGTAACCATAATCAAAAACGAACATTTTTCCAGAACATCTTTTAAGGTATCATCAAATTCTTCTGTCTTGAGTTCGGTTTTTGTGCTGATGTTTACAAGAAAATAAAATACAAAACTTGTTAAAACCAGGAAGATGCCGGCTTGTAACACATCGATAGATGTGAGCTTTATGGTGGCGTTTAAAAGTAAAATTAACAGAACTCCGAAAATCAGGTAGAAGAACGTTATTTTAAGGGAAATTCTATTTAACGAAGTAAATTTTGCCATCGTAATTAATTTTTAATATACAAATTTAAATACTGTTTTTTACTTTTTCAAAAAATATGAAAACCTTTAATATAAATCAACTTATTTAATTTTTTAGTTAAATAAAAGATTAAAAAACGATTTTCCCATAATTCGCATACAACAGCAGTTAAAACAACTTTAATTTTAAATAATTAAACGAGTTTAAGTAAAAACTTCTTACAAATATTTTTTTATCGATAATGCGGAGATAAAAGTGAATCAGGGTGTTTAATCCGATTATTCAACTGACACGGAACGAATTCGAAAACGCCTATGTTATTATGTGTACATACATTAAATGTAATTACATATAAATGAGATTAGAAGAAGAAATAATGCAGAATAAATTCAAAAACGAATACCACAGATTATCGGTGAATGTAATCTACTCGGGAAACTGGATAAATTTGATGAGTTGTAAATATTTAAAACCTTTTGGATTAACTTCTGCACAGTTTAATGTATTAAGGATATTGAGGGGACAATATCCGAAGCCCGTTACGGTAAATCTGATTATAGAACGAATGCTCGATAAAATGTCGAATGCATCAAGGATAGTAGATAAACTTGTTCAGAAAAAATTATCCGAACGTAAAATATGCTTTAAAGACAGACGGAGAGTTGACGTGGTAATTACGAATAAAGGAATGAAATTACTGAATGAAATTGCCAAATGTGAAGACGAATGGTTTTCGAGGTTCAAAGTGCTGAATGTTAATGAAGCAAAAAAACTTAACACTCTTCTTGATAAATTAAGAGGATAATAAAATGAAAATAAGAATTTATTTACTGATTTTGATAATGTCAACAATGCTTATAACCGGATGTACGAAATCTGATAAAGAGATAAAGAAAAGTACGGAAACAAAATCCGCCGATAAGAAAAATGCAGGTAAAGTATTAAACACAGACACGCTGGTAAGCAAATTTAACCGGACAGGGAAAAATGCGACAGGTCAACATACGGGTTTTACAAAGATTTCAGGTGGTGAATCGGGTTCTGAAAATGATAAGAAAGTTGACGGAAAATAGAGATAAAGTAAATACTATTACCGATGACGACCCGGCAGAAATGGGATGGAACAATAAGTTAACCGGTTATTAAAATCTGAAGATTTCTTTTCGGCGGAGAAGTTTCCTTATTCTGAATTCGAAAATTACTACGATAATTAATTTATGATAATTTCGTTTTTCATATATTTGAAAAATAAAAAATGACGGATACTAAAATTATTTCTAAAGAGTTAGTTGATAATGCTTATACCTATAAAGAGTATAAAGATTTGATAGAAAGGCTAATATCCGAAAAGAAAACTACAGGACCCGAACAATCAGAGTCACGATCTGAATACACAAAAGCAAATTTTGAAAAGATGGTCAGGATTGAATCGGCAATGATATTAAGAAACGACCTCGCAGACGAATTAAATGATTTTAATAAAAAAATCATCTGGCTTGTTCTGACAGAAGCATGGTGCGGCGATACCGCAAATGCAAATCCGGTTTTTGTCAGGATTTCGGAGTTGAATAATAATATTAAATTAAGATTTATTTTAAGGGATGAAAACACCGAGATAATGGATGCATATTTAACCAATGGAACAAGGTCTGTTCCAAAGCTTATATGTCTCGATGCGAAAGATTTAACAGAATTAGGAACATGGGGACCAAGACCGAAAGCATTACAGGAATTGGTCAAGGAAATTAAAAATAAACCGGACTATGATTTTAATGAACTTATAAAACAGGTTCATAGCTGGTATAAAAAAGATGAAACTCAATCTACACAAAAAGAATTACTTGAATTGATAAGACTCTGGAAAAATTTTTAGTTTGTTTGATTTTTAAAACAAGTTTTGTTCTCCTCCCCATCGAACAAAAAACCCTTGTCCCCCCGAATTTTTGGGGGGACGTAGAGGGTGAAAACAAAAAGTGAATTAAAATTTTAGACACCATTTCCAGAAAAGAAATTATTTTTTGTATTTATTATAGATTCTATGGCATTAAATATTTTATGAACTTTTAAAATTTTATAAATTAATGAAAACAATAATTCATAAGGCAGACACTCGTGGTTATTTTAATCACGGCTGGCTGAAAACTCACCATACATTCAGCTTTGCGGGATATTACGACCCGAAAAGGACACATTTCGGATTACTGCGCGTATTAAATGACGATACTATTGACCCGGGAATGGGATTTGGAACGCATCCGCATGATAATATGGAAATCGTAACAATTCCTCTCGAGGGAACGCTTGAACATCAGGACAGTACCGGTCATAAAGAAGTTTTAAAAACGGAAGAGGTTCAGATTATGTCCGCGGGTTCCGGGTTAACACATTCGGAATATAATCATTCTAAGGCAGAACCCGTAACATTACTGCAAATCTGGGTTTTTCCAAAAGAGAAAGATATTACACCGAGATACGACCAGAAAATTTTTGATAAAAAAGACAGGGAAAATAAATTAAATACGATGGTATCGCCGGAAAAGAACGGACATTCTCTCTGGATTAACCAGGATGCGTATTTCTCAAGATTGAAACTGGACTCCGGGAAATCTTTTGAATATAAAATTAATAAAAACAGTAATGGCTTATATGTGTTTTTAATAGACGGGAAAATTAATATTGACGGACAGACACTTGATACACGTGACGGAATTGGTATAGAAGATACTAATGCGGTTTCATTAAAAGCAGAAAAAGATTCCGAGATTTTATTTATAGAAATTCCTATGAGATAAATTTAAGATTTTGTTTGTGTGTAAATTGTTGCTAAAGTGTTAATTAAAATTTGTTATGGATAAAAAATATAAAATAATCGGAATCACGGGTAGTTTAAGAAAAAATTCTACAAACAGTGGATTGCTTCGTGCTGCGTTGCCGTTACTGCCGGATAATCTCGAACTTGAAATAGCGGATATTTCGGGTTTGCCGAATTATAACGGCGACGTAGATTCTGCCGGACCGCCGGAAGTCGTTGTGAAACTTTGCGAGAAAATTAAAAATGCTGACGGTCTTTTAATTTCTACTCCCGAATATAATTATTCAATACCGGGTTTCTTAAAAAATGTAATCGACTGGGTTTCGCGCTCTCCACTGAAGCCATTTAATGAAAAGCCTCTTGCTATAATGGGTGCGACAGGAGGTTTGGTCGGCGGAACGGTGCGGGCGCAGATACATTTACGCGGAATTGCCGTTTACGTAAATATGATTCCCATGAACAAACCGGAATTGCTCATAGCAAATAGCAGAGAAAAGTTCGATTCTGATGGAAATCTGACAGATGAAAAAACTCTCCAGCATTTGAAAATATTTCTTGAAAGTTTTTCAAAGTGGATTGAAAAAGTGGGCGCTAAATAAATAATATATGTTGTTTTTTTAAAAAATATTTTCGTGTTTTTCCGGACTTTAAAATATTTTTATCGGTTTAAAAATAATTTTTATTATTCGCGTAAAATCTTTCCGTTTAAACTCTTACCATTTATACTTATTTTATAAGATTAATTTATTTAAAAATTCATAATATGATTAAAAAAATTATTTTATTATCAATATTATTTATGTCGCTATCAGGATTTACAACAAGAACAGGTAATGATAAAATCTTACCTTACCCGATATTACAACATCAAATGTCAAACGGACTGAACATTGTAACCGTACCGTATGATAGCCCAGGAATAGTAGCATTTTATATTATAGTAAGAGCCGGCTCAAGAAACGAAGTGGAGGCGGGAGTAACGGGTTTCGCTCACTTCTTTGAACATATGATGTTCAGGGGAACCGATAAATATCCGAAAGATAAATATGAGGATATATTAAAATCCATCGGCGCTTCTGCAAATGCAAATACATCACTCGACAGAACCGTATTTCATATGGTCGGTGACGCAAGTAAACTGGAATTAATGTTTGAAATCGAATCCGACAGGTTTCAGAATCTGCATTATTCCGAACACGATTTCAAAGTTGAAGCAGGCGCTGTAAAAGGTGAATACACAAAAAATTATGCCGAGCCGCTGGAACAACTCGATGAAAGCATTTGCGATGTTGCTTTTGATAAGCACACTTACAAACATACGACAATGGGATTTTTTAAAGACATTGTAGATATGCCGAATCAATATGAATATTCTTTAAAATTTTACAAAAGATTTTATAGGCCCGAATACTGTACTGTGGTTGCCGTCGGTGATGTAACTCAGGATAAAGTTAATGCGCTTGCGGAAAAATATTTCTGGAAATGGGAACGCGGAAACTATGTTGCCGATATTCCCGTTGAACCTACTCAGCAGGAAACAAGATATACGCATATAAAGAATGGTGATACTCCTCCGTACATTTCATTGAATTTCAAGGGACCTGCATTTAGTGATAATTCAGTTGAAAATCCTGCGCTGGATATAATTTCAAGTGTATATTTTTCTCAAAGGTCGGAATTATACAAGAAACTTGTTTTAAACGAGAAAAAGTTGAGATATATAAGATGCGGTCAGTCAAACAACCACGACCCGAATTTAATCTCCGTTGACGCTTCCGTTAAGAAGAAAGATGATATGCAATATATTAAAGATGAAGTTATGAAAACTCTGGAAATGATAAAGAGCACACCGGTTGATGAAAAAATATTGAACGAGGCAAAAAGTAATATTAAATATAGTATCGCGATGAGGCTCGATAACCCGGGAGCAATTGCAAATTCCCTCGCAGCATATCTCGCTGTATCGGAAAATCCCGAAGCTATAAATAATTATTATGCTATGTTTGATAAAGTAACTGCGGAGGATATTATGAATGTTGCTAAAAAGTATTTTTTAACAACAGGTTTAACAATAGGTACGGTTTCCGCAGATGAAGATGTTGCGGTGAAATAGAATTAATTCAAATTGCCGTCTTTAAAAGGAAAATTTGAAATAAAAAAAAATTAAAAATAAAAAATATTTTAAAATGAAAAGTTTATTATCAATAATAATATCAATTTTCGTGATTTCACAAATTTGTTTTTCTCAGGAAGTGATAGAATTAAAAAATTCCGCTTCAAACAAAGTTATCATAAGACTAATGTTCAGAAACGGTTCCATATCAGACCCGGCAGGGAAAGAAGGATTGACCGACATAACCGCAAGTATGATTGGCTCCGGCGGAAGCACGGAATATACTTACAGTCAGATACAGGATATGCTTTACCCTATGGCTGCAAGCTATGGCGCCTCGGTTGATAAAGAAGTAACTACTTTTTATTTCCAGGTGCCGGCTGTATTTTTGAATGATTTTTATTCAATTGTAAAAGGGGTTTTCTTAACCCCTGCATTTGCCGAATCTGATTTCGAGAGAATTAAATCCAACCAGCAAAATTATGTTGACCAGGTGATTCGCGCTTCTTCGGATGAAGAATACAGTAAAAAAGCGCTCGAAGATTTTCTTTTCAGAGGAACAAGATATCAGCATATGACAGCCGGAAAATCCGATGGTGTAAAAGCAATAACTCTCGACGACGTTAAGAATCATTATAAAAATTATTTTACAAAAAATAATTTATTGATTGGTATTGCAGGAAATTATACGGATGATTTTTTAAACACTTTGAAAAGTGATTTGCAAAAATTGCCGGACACAAAGCCCGTTTTGCCGGGAAAAATTATTCCGTCAGAACCGAAAGGAATAAACGTGGAAATTATTGAAAAGGAAGGTTCATTCGGCTCTGCAATATTTATGGGATTCCCTATGGATATTACAAGAAGCAATGATGAGTTTGCCGCATTAATGGTTGCAAATTCATACTTAGGTGAGCACAGAAAATCTTATGGGGTTTTATATAACAAGTTGCGTGAAACAAGGTCGATGAATTATGGTGATTACTCTTACATCGAATGGTATCCGGCCGGCGGCGGAAATATGTTGCCTCCCTCAGGAGCGCCAAGAAGCACAAATTATTTTTCGATGTGGATTCGACCTGTTCAAATTGCAAAACAATTAAAGGCTCAATATTCCGAACTTTCCGGTATTAATATAGGACATGCACATTTTGCAATCAGAATGGCTATAAGAGAACTCGACAATCTTGTAACGAATGGTATGACGAAAAAAGCATTCGAAGATACAAGACAATTTTTACAAAGCTATATTAAACTTTATATACAAAGACCATCAGACCAGCTGGGTTATTTAATGGATGCAAATTTTTACGGCAGAAAAGATTATATCGCCGATATGGAAAAATTACTGGCAAAGCTTACCTTAAATGATGTTAATAAGGCAATCAAAAAATACTGGCAGATAAAAAATATGGATATTACTATTGTTACCGATGTCACAGAAGCGGAACCGCTTGCAAAAAGTTTGCAGGAAAATCTTCCTTCGCCTATGACTTATTCAAATCTTGTAAAAAGCGGTCAGCCGAAAGATGTCCTGGCAGAAGATGACGTCGTGGCAAATTATAAATTGAATATAAATTCTGTTAAGATTGTAAAGAACGAAGACACTTTTAAATAAGTTATAAATTGTTAATGTTAAATGTTAAATGATTTAATATGGATTCCCGCTTTCGCGGGAATGACAAATGTATGATACAAATAATTATCGGGAGTTTATTGCTCAGTATAACGCACGCGTTGATACCAAACCACTGGTTTCCGCTGGTTGCGGTTAGCAGAACCGAAAAATGGTCGCGGACTGAATCGCTTAAAGTAACCGCTATCACAGGTTCGATGCATACCGTAAGCACTATTATCATCGGAATAATAATAGGGTTTATCGGGTTTAAATTAAGCAGTACAATTGAATTAATTACAAGCATAATTGCACCGCTTATATTAATTGTATTAGGTTTAATTTATTTTATTTTAAATTTTGTAAAGCCACACGGGCATTCACATGAGCATCATAATCATACCGGTCTTATAAAAGATGAAAAGAAGAAATCCAAACTTGCTATAATCACCGCGCTCGGAACTTTAATGTTTTTTTCTCCTTGTATAGAAATAGAAGCTTATTATTTTACTGTCGGTAAATACGGATGGACAGGAATTTTAACTTTATCTGTAGTTTATCTTTTCATTACTGTTGTTGAATTGGTAATATTGGTTGATATAGGCAGAAAAAGTCTTGAAAAATTAAATACGAAATTACATTTTATCGGGCATTACGAGCGGGCAATTATGGGCTCGGTATTGATATTACTCGGCTTATTTATTCATTTTGTAAATTTATAATATTATTTTTTATAATTCACGATGTCTCATCACCATCATAAAGAGAATAAGAATATTGAAAATATAAAATTTGCATTATTTGTAAATTTTTTCCTTTCGGTTTTAGAATTCGCAGGTGGAATACTTTCAAACAGTATAGCAATAATTTCCAATGCTGTTCACGATATGGGTGATGCCATTGCTTTTTCATTTTCATATTTCAGCGAAAAATATGCAAACACGGAAAACGTGAACGAGAACTACACTTACCGCCTGAACCGTCTTCCGCTTTTAAGTGCCCTTATAAATTCTATAATATTATTAACAGGTTCGACTCTAATATTATATCACGCCATTCCGAGATTATTCAATCCCGAAGCCCCTGAGCCGAATATAATGTTTTTGGTTTCCATCATCGGGATTATTGCCAACGGAATTGCTCTTATGAAATTAAAAAGGAATGAGGGCATAAATTCAAAAGTCTTAAGCATACATACTCTTGAAGATTTTCTCGGATGGATAGCAATATTAATTGGTTCAATTATAATAAAATTATTTAATTTTGCGATTGTAGATTCTTTGTTATCTGTTCTGATAACACTTTATATTTTATTCCACGTTGTAAAAAATCTGCAGGAAGTTTACAGGCTCTTTATGCAAAAATCTCCCGAATCCATAAAGACGAATGATATAGCAAATTTTATAAAAAGTTTTGCTGAAGTAAAAAGCATACAGGACCTGCACATCTGGTCGCTCGAAGGAACCCAGCATGTATTAACGGCTCATATACAGGTTAACGATNNTATCGGAATTGAAAATTTAAAAAACCTTAAGTTAGCAATCCGTGACGGGATTAAAAAGTTCGGTGATATTCATTGCACGCTTGAAATAGAGAGGGAATCGGAATTTTGTGATGACCACTGCTGAAAAATTCGCACACAGATTTTACAGATTAAAACTGATTTCCGCTGACTAATAATTTTTCCCTGCTAACGTCACAACTATTTTTCTTCTTCCGCCGTCGTTGCGGTGTTCACAAAGATATATCCCCTGCCAGGTTCCCAGATTCAATGAGCCGTCTTTTATTGGAATAGTCACGCTGCTTCCGAGCAAAACGTTTTTTATATGTGAGGTCATATCATCGGGTCCTTCCAGTGTGTGCTCATAATAATCCGCGTCTTNNTTAAAATGTTTTTCCATATCCTCGCGGACTGACGGGTCTGCATTTTCGTTTATAGTCAATGAAGCCGAGGTATGCTTGATAAAGATATGTGCTATGCCAATAGAAAAGTTTTTTAATTCCGGAATATTTCTAAGAATTTCTGAAGTTACTAAATGAAATCCTCTGCGTTTCTGAGACAAATTAAATTCTTTTTGAAAAATATTCATATATCTTGTTTTAGTTCCCCCCTCTCCTTGTAGGAGAGGGGATGGGGGTGAGGTTGAAAATTAATTAAAAAATAAATATTTACACAATAAAGTGAATTTTGTTAATTGTGTTTGTTATCATCAAATAAATTTATTAAAAATAAAAACAAGAAAATATTAATGCTTGTCATTTTTAATTTTTAATCTTAATAACCAGCAACGTCATATCATCCGCCTGTTGTTTCCCTGTTGAATATATATTTACAGATTTTAAAATTTCGTTGCATATTTCTTTTGCGTTCATGTTCATGCTTTTACAAATGACATCTTTCATTCTGTCTGTGCCATATAAATCATCTTTTGTGTCAAATGCTTCTGTAATTCCATCCGTATAAAAAATTAAAATATCTTTATCCTCAAGAATTTCAGCTCGCTCCTGGTATTTAATGTCAGGTATTGCGCCAATAATAAAACCATTTGTTTTTAATTCTGAAAATGCATTTGTTTTCCTTCTGTACAATAATGGTGGATTGTGCCCGGCGTTTATGAACTTAAGTGACCTGTCGGTTTCGTTATATATGGAATAGAAAAATGTCGCAAACTTGCTTCCGTCTGTAGAACTGCACATTAATCTGTTTATTTTATTCATAAATTCATTTAGCTTATCTCTGTAAATTGTTGCATTGCTCCTTACGAAGCCCACAAGCCCTGCCATCAGTAATGCAGAAGAAATCCCGTGTCCTGCTATATCCCCGATTGCAAATACAATTTCGTCTTCCTTGATTTTAAAATAATCATAATAGTCTCCGCCTACTGCTTCGGCTGGCTTGCAAATACCAAAATAATCAAGGCTTTTAATTCCCGGTTTCTCCTGCGGAAATAATTTGTCCTGAACCTGAGCGGCAATTTCAAATTCCCTCCTGATTTTTTCTTTCTCTATTTGCTTTTGTTTTTCAACCGCATTTTTTAATGATGCTAAAATAAAAATTAATATTAAAAAAAATCCAAGCTGTAAAAGCATATTCCAGTAAAATGCGAGATAATTGGGAATTTCCGGTCTGCCAATAAAGCTATCTATATACCAGGACACAAGACATAAAAAACTTATTACAAGCCCCTGCCATTTTCCGCCATACCATACTATAAACAGCACGGGTATAACATAAAATATATAAAACGAAAAATCTTCTCCCGTTGCATAATCTATAATACCGAGCAGAATTACAAATAAGACGGTAAGAATAAATACCACAGGTTTGGAAATTTTGTCAATGGAGCCGAATAATTTTGCCATAATAAATTTTGTATTTCAACCAAATAATTGAATATTTTTAGAAACTTTTATGAATTAATTTCGTCATATAAAATAGTAAATCTAAACTTTAAAAATAATTCCTATGAAAAAGTTACTATATACATTTTTATTATTATTTGCGATTTGTGTCTATAATAATTCGTTTTCACAGATAAACACAGGCGACGTAAAGCTTGACGGTTACGACCGGTATGTGGAAAAAGCGATGAAAGACTGGAACGTTCGGGGATTTGCTGTCGCAATTGTAAAGAATGGAAAAATTGTTTTCGCCAATGGTTACGGACTCAGGGATGAAAAAAATAAACTACCCGTGACTCCGCAAACGTTATTTGCAATCGGTTCCTGCACAAAAGCATTCACATCTGCTTCTGTGTGCCTTTTGGTTGATGACGGAAAAATCGATTTTGACAAACCTGTAATTGAATACCTGCCAACATTCAGATTGTTTGATGAATATGTAACGATGCACATAACTCCGAGAGATTTATTATGTCACAGGTCGGGACTTCCCCGGCACGATTTGGTTTGGTACGGTGCGGATGACTTATCGAGAAAAGATTTATTCGACAGATTACAATATCTTGAGCCAAGCAAAGGATTCAGGGAAGTCTGGCAATATCAAAACGGAATGTTTATGACGGCGGGTTACCTTGTCGAACAGGTAAGCGGTCAAAGCTGGGAGAGTTTTGTTCAGAAAAAAATTCTCGACCCGCTTGAAATGAAATCGACAAACTTTTCTATTTTTGATATGCAGAAAGCCCCTGACTATTCGAAACCATACGGTGAAATAAAAGATAAAGTGGAAGAATTGCCTTACAGGAATATTGATGCGATGGGACCTGCCGGTTCAATAAATTCAAATGTTATGGATATGTCAAACTGGGTGATTATGCAATTGAACGAAGGAAAATTTAAAGACAATCAGATCGTTACATCGGGAACGCTGCATCAGACACATACTCCGCAGATGGTAATGCCCGGCGAAATGAATGACGAGGTGTTTTATAGTTCATACGGTATGGGATGGATGATAACATCATACCGGGGACATCTCAGAATAGAACACGGCGGAAACATAGACGGGTTCTCGGCTTCCGTTTGTTTGCTTCCGAGAGATTCAGTCGGAATAGTAGTTTTAACAAATATGGATGGAACTTCATTACCTTCCGTAGTTAGAAATTACAGTATAGATAAAATTCTGGATTTGAGTGAAATAGACTGGAGTGAGAGACTCCTGAAAGACGTAAATAAAATGAAGGATGAATTGAAAAAATCCGAAGAGAAAAAAGAAGAAGTCAGTGAAACTACACCCTCGCATCCTATTAAAGATTATGTCGGTAAATTCGAGCATCCTGCTTATGGAACAATAGAAATAACAAATTCGGGAGATGATTTAAATATACATTACCATTCCTTCGATATGAAACTGCATCATTACAAATATGATGTTTTTGAAACGAAAGATGAAAGATATCCGCCTATTAAAATATCATTTCTCACAAATACAAACGGCGATATAGATAAATTATCTTCAAAGCTTCAGGAAGGTGTTAAGGATATAGAATTCAAAAGAGTGCTTGATAAAAAAACAGTTTCGGGTGCGGAACTGGAAAAATTTATAGGTGAATATGAAATCAGCGGAACAGTTATTACTGTGGACTTAAGGAATAAAACTACTTTGATTATGACTGTTCCCGGACAGCCGCAATATGAACTGATACCGACGAACGATAATGAATTCGGACTTAAAGGTCTTGATGGATATAGTGTCAAATTTAATCCGGCTACAGGAAAAATAACCGAAGTTGTATTTTATCAGCCGAACGGTGTGTTTACAGCGAAGAAGAAGTAGCTTTATAGTTATTGAGTTATTGAGTTATTGAATATTACTGTGGAGTCCGGAATATCTTCCGGACTCCAATTAATTACACTCCAATTTTTTATTTCATCAAAACCATTTTCTTCACTGCAACAAAATCTCCGGCTATCAATTTATAAAAATAAACTCCGCTCGCCATCTGGTTAATGGTATATTGGTTATCTGGAAATTGAGTTTCGTATGTTCCGGCTTTTTGAAACTCGTTAACAAGAGTTTCTATTTCCCGCCCGAGAATATCATAAACTTTAAGTGTTACGAATCTTGAATCTTTAATCTGATATCTTATAATCGTCGACGGATTAAACGGATTCGGATAATTTTGTTTTAACTCGAATCTCTGCGGAATATTAGCAGATATTTGATTAACATTAATTGTGAAATTTGTATCATAAAAACTTCTTACGTATGCACATAATTGTTTTAACTTTGTAACGGACTTTAAATTTCCCGAATCTCTCGCAATCAATTGAGCTATAACAAATTTCTGCGATTCACCGGGTATGATATTAAAGTTATTCGCTCCCGAGCCCATTGCCATTCTTCTATCATGAGGAATATCCGGTACATGAACTGTTCCAGTCGAATCGTGACCGCAATTCCACATTGAACCTTTATTTTCCGTCCAACCAATATTTGTTTCAGGATCACCAGGATAGCAAAATCTTGTTTTTTTAGCTGGATTTTGTGTTGGGTCAAGCCAACAGGTAGAATCTTTTTTAAAACCGCTTAACATTAAATATGCCGCATGTGAATCACCACTAGGCTCTAACTCACAAGGAGGAAACACATCAGAAGAAGATTGATACGAAATGAACGATGTGAATCCCACTCTTATATTCGGAGTAATGCTTCTGTTTAACGGACTGGTCAATAATAGGAAGCCTACAGCAGGAGGATTTGTACCGTAAACTTCGTCATTGTTATCAGCATTATAACAATATCCAAGTTTTAAACTTGTATCGCATCCGACATAATCATCATTTGCATCACCTAAATCAGGGTCGGAAACGATTCCCATTTTGACTTCATTCCACGTATTTGTGCTTTTATTTATTATATCGTAACTAATAAACTGCACCTCCTGTAAACCCGGTGAATCATATGCCCAGGCGGTCATATGAACTTCGGCACCAAGCGGAAGTGTTCCTCCGCCAAAGCCTTCCCATAAAGTGTGAGAAGCCGGATTTGCATCTGTCATACATAAGAATATAGTTTCTTTTGCGTTTTTAACTCCGGGTGTATCAATAGCCGGTTCATAGATTCCGTTATTATTTACATCAATGAATGGTGCCCCGTATGGGACCATCTCTCCCCAGTGTGCCCAGTCCCAACTTGTTTGTGCGTTTTCACTTTTGCTTACTTTGTAAATTTTAAAATAATCGTTTGTATAATAATTTCCACTGACACAATAACCCGGGCTGTATTCACCTGAATACGATGCGGCTACCATTCTTATTTGTCCGTTTACTTTTGCTGCTATGGTAAAACCGGCAGAGTAAATCGCATATTTGTTTGAATTTTTAGGCCATTCGAAACCTGCTCGATTTGTACTACTACTACTATTTTGATCGAAAATACCTGTTTTTATAAAATACGAATTAATATTATTTGGTCTTAGTTGTGCAAAATAATTTGGGTGATAAAGTGAATCCTTAATCCTTTTAAATATACTTCCATTCTCACCGACAAAGTAAGGAATTTCTGCTGAATAATAATTACTATGCAGAAGGAGACAGGAATATAAATTAAATGAAGGCACACCCGAATCCAAAACCCAACTTGTACCGCTGTTAGTTGAAAACAACACTGCACTATTACCTGTTATCCAGAGATTAACAGAATCAGTAATTGAGGCTGGAATTATTGAGTTGAGATTTTGAGAAGAATTACTTACTTGTAGCACAATATTTAATCCGCCATTCGTAGTCCTTAGTATTGTACCGCCATCTCCGACAAAAAATCCTGTGTCTGAATTGATAAACCATACAGAATTCAGATTATTATTAACTCCGGAATTTAACGGAATCCAGGTGTTTCCGGTATCATTTGATTTCAAAATTGTGCCGTTAGCACCTGCAATCCATCCATAAGGTTCACTTATAAAAATTGCTTTCAGATTATTTGTTGTTCCACTCTGTATTATGGTAAGGTTTGAGTCGGAACCTTGAAAATACATTTTTTTAATTATCAATCCATTTGAACCCACGGCAATAAATCTCGCATTACTAAAGGTAGGATGTGTACCCGCAACTGCTCCTGCGTATAAATTATTCATTATTCCACTATATTTTAAAAACCAATTTAAACCGGAGTTTGTGCTTTTGAGTAATACACCGTTATTACCTAAAATATAATCCGTTCCTGTTCCGGTATTATAATTCGCCACCATTGCGTTTAGAACTCCTGAGGTATTTGAATTTATTTGATACCAGTTTGAATCTGCGTTTGCTATTCTGAGTATAGTGCCGTTTGCACCTACTATGTAATATCCACCTAAATTTAAATTATCCCCGGTCCGTTTAATATCATATAAATTATTCGATGTACCGCTGGGAACGGGATAATAGTAATATGGAACCTGTGAAAAACAAAAAACAGAAAACAAAAAACAAAAAACAATATGTAAAATAAATATTTTCATGATAATATTTTGTATTTTAGCAATCTTATAATCTTTTTTTTATAAATCAACAACTTGTCCCGGCTTGTCGGGATTTCTGTTGAGATGTTTTTTCCATGTGTTTATTGCGTAACATATCCCGACACGTCCCGACTCGTCGGGATCAAGAACAAAGAGCGATCGGGACGCAAAGAACGCGAATGTTGCGGTGCACTTTTTATTTCATTAAAATCATTTTTTTCACCGCTATAAAATCTCCCGCAACCAACTTATAAAAATAAACTCCGCTTGCCATTTGGTTAATGGTATATTGGTTATTGGGAAATTGGGTCTCGTAAGTACCCGCTTTTTGAAACTCATTGACAAGAGTTTCTATTTCCCGCCCAAGAATATCATAAACTTTCAGCGTTACGAATCTTGAATCTTTAATCTGGTATCTTATAATCGTCGACGGATTAAACGGATTAGGATAATTTTGTTTTAAATCAAATTTCTCCGGAACTTCCGTTGAAATATTTTTCACGTTTATAAATGAACCGGGAGGATAGTTAAATAATATCATTCCATTTTGTCCGCAGACAATACCGTGAACCGAGTCAGCGAAAGAGACAGAATTTAAATGCTCCGCATTTGATTCATATTGCCTGGTCCAGGTATTTCCCATATCTGTCGATGTATATATTTTTCCATAATCCAAAAATTGGTGGTAAAAAGAAAATGTAGCTATTATTTTATTTGGAGTCGCAAAGCATATTGAATTTGCCCCAATCATATTATTCGAATCCAGAAGTACTGAAATCCAGTTGTTACCGCCGTTAGTCGTTTTTATTATCCTTCCACCAACATCATTTTGAGAAACACAACAGAATCCTGTAGATGGATTTAAAAACTTAATTTGATCTATTTCGCTAAGGTCTGAATAATTGGTTTGTTTAATCCAATTACTGCCTGCGTTGGTTGTCTTATAAATATTATCCGAACCAACATAAAATGTATTGTTATCTATTAATTCGCCTGAATAAAACCCCCAACTACTGATTATATTAGTATTTATTACCTGCCAATTTAAACCACCGTTAGTTGTAATCTTCAGAAATGCAGATGTCGAATTTTGTCCTAAGAGCATTCCGGTTTGAGAATTAATAAAATTAATATCTTTATAATGTTCGTTAAAACCCTGTGAAATTAAATTAGTCCAGTTTAATCCTCCGTTAGTCGATTTATATACTCCGGAATCATTTGTATTAATTGCTATTCCTGTATTCCCATTATAAAAACAAAATTTTCCCGCTCTTACGGTTGTATCTTTTATCCAGCTTAACCCTGAATTTGTTGTCCTGCATATAGAATAATTACTTCCAACAAGAGCGGTGGAAGGATTTAATAATACACAGCCCAACAATTCTTCGTTTGTTATATATTTGCTGTCCTTCGTCCAATTCAATCCTGCGTTAGATGAGGAATAAATTTTTCCTTCATAACCTGCTAAAATTATTTTATTATTATTAATAAATGATACGTCATGTGCTCCGGTTATATTCAGACTATCAATACAGTTCCAATCCTGACCTGCATTTGTTGTTAAATATGAAATTGGTCCTGCTCCTATTCCTGTTGAGTAATTAAGGAATTTAATATTATCAATCCCCAAATTATTAAAATAATGAAATGACGTCCAGTTATTTCCTCCGTCTGTAGTTTTACAAATAAATCTTAATCCCGATATGTAACCGGTATTTGTGTTAAGGAATGTCATTGACAAAGGTAATACGTTATTAATACTGTCGTTCTCTGCCGTTGAATAAAAACCATAAATTATGTTCCAACTTCCTCCGCCATCAGTTGTTTTAAGAGTGCGGAAATAACAATTTCCGTTATTCAATGATTTACCTATTAATATATGTACATCATTCTGGTTTATAAATGATATCGGCTGTGGGAAGAATACGCTATCGAAATATACGTGGTTCCAGTTTATGCCTGCGTTTGTAGAACGAAAAATTAAATTTTTCCACGTAGAATCAGTTCCGGTTAATAAAAATGTTTCATTACCTATATACTGAGAATAATATAAATCAAAACCAGTTAGCAAAACGTTAAGAGCGTTCCAATTTGCACCGCCGTCAGTTGTTCTGAAAACAATATTTCCGCCCACAACAACACCTGTGTTTCCATCCCTGAAAGAAACACCTCTCAAAACTGTATGTGTAATACAAGGTAAAACAACCCAGTTATTACCGCCATTCGTTGTTTTTATAATTGTACCAAAATTACCAACGCCGTAACCTGTACTTGCATCGGGAAAATTGAGAGCGTAAATATCGTTTAACGTCGGGTAAGGATTTGATGTATACCATTGTGATTGGGAAAAAACTTTTCCAAAAAATAAAAAATAAAAAATAATCCCGATTAAAAACGAAGTGCGATCGGGATGCAAAGAGCGCAAAAATAAAAGAAACTTTTTCATAAGATTACTATTTGAGTTTTGTAATTTAATGTTTGAGCTCTGTAACTCAACATTTATATTTAGATGTTCTGTAACTCAACATTTATGTTGAGATGTATCGCTAAGCGATACACACACGTTTAATGCGCAACATGAATGTTGAACATAATTCGTGTAGTCAGGAATTTCGAATCTCTTTGATAACTTGTCATGCTGAACTTGTTTCAGCATCTAATCTTTCTTTCTCAACTAAATATGAGATCCCGAAACAAATTCGGGATGACAAAACGAGTTAGCATAACAGATACATTCTTCCTGGCTCCATTTTTTATTTCATCAAAACCATTTTCTTCACAGCAACAAAGTCGCCTGCGACCAATTTATAAAAATAAACTCCGCTTGCGAGTTGGTTATTGGATAATCGTTTATTGGGAAATTGAGTTTCATACGTTCCGGCTTTTTGAAATTCGTTAACAAGTGTTTCAATTTCCCTTCCGAGAATATCATAAACTTTTAAAGTTACGAATCTTGAATCTTTAATCTGGTATCTTATAATCGTCGACGGATTAAACGGATTCGGATAATTTTGTTTCAATTCAAAACTTAGCGGGATGTTTGTAGAAATCTGATTTACAATTATCGGGAAATTTTGTTCATAAAAATTTCTTACGAATATACTTAATTGTTTTAATTTTGTAACAGACTTTAAATTACCCGAATCTCTTGCAATCAGTTGTGCTATTACAAATTTTTGCGACTCACCCGGAAGAATATTAAAATTATTTACGCCCGAGCCTAAAATGAATCGTCTGTCTCCGGGCGGGCTCGGTGCATGAACCGAACCTGTTGAATCAAGACCACAATTTCCAATATATCCTTTTACTTCTGTCCAGCCTGTATTTGTCTCCGGGTCACCGGTAAATTCAAATTTTGTTTTCTTCGGTGGATTTTGTGTAACGTCAAGATAAGAAGTAGAATCTTTTTTGAATCCTGACAACATTAAATAAGCGGGATACGATTGACCAAGCGGGTCACCCTCGCAAGGAGGTGGTGCTGTTCCTTGATTTTTCATATCCGTAAAAGAAGTCATTCCCAGTCTAACATTTGGCGTAATATTCCTGTTTAGAGGACTCGTTAATAGCAATATACCAACTGCCGGCGGACTTGTGCCATAAACAGCATCATAATTATCTCCGTTATATCCATAGCCAAGTAATAAATTCGTATCACACCCTATATAATCGTCATTAGCATCACCCAAATCCGGGTCACAGACAATTCCTGTTTTGACCGCATTCCAGGTGCTTGCACTTTTATTTATTATTTCAAAATTAATAAACTGAACGTCCTGCAATCCGGGTGCATCGTAAGCCCACGCCGTCATATGAAGTTCTGCTCCGAGAGGAAGAGTTCCGCCTCCAAACCCTTCACCGTTTGTATGTGAATTTTGATAAGCATCCGTCATACAATAAAAAATAGTCTCCTTCGCATTTTTAACTCCCGGTGTATCTATTGCCGGTTCATAGATACCATTGTTATTTACATCAATAAAAGGTGCCCCGTAAGGTACCATCTGTCCCCAGTTTGCCCAATCCCAGTTTGTTTGCGAGTTATCACTTTTATTTACTTTATAAATTTTAAAATAGTCGTTTGTAATATAATTTCCATTCACACAATATCCAGGGAGATATTCACCATTATACGACGCCATTGCTTCCCTGAGCTGTCCGTTTACAAATGCTCCCATACAAAGACCTGCTGTCTAAATATCTTTCTTGCCTGAACCTTTCGGCCATTCAAAACCTGCTGTATTTGTAATTGCCATATTTTGGTCAAATATTCCTTGTCTGGTAAAATAAGCGCTTATATTATTAGGCCGTAATTGTGTCCAGATATTAAGATGATACATTGAATCGAGTGTTTTTCTGAAAATCTTTCCTCCCTCTCCGACAAAATATGGAATACTAGTTTCGTAAATATGTGTATTGATATTAGAACAAGCGAAAAGATTGTATTGAGGTACTCCCGTGTCAAGAATCCATGTTTCTCCGTTATTTGTAGAATAAATAACGGTCTTATTTCCTGCTATCAAAAGATTTGTTGCTGACTGAGTATAAATATAATTAAGATTTTGTGTGGTGCCGCTTGATTTTTGAATCCAGTTCAATCCTCCGTTCGATGTTTTCAAAATAACACCACCATCGCCAACAGCAAATCCCGTTACCGAATCTAAAAAGCTAACGGAATTAAGATTGTTTGTAATTAAAGAATTTCGCGGGTTCCAGGTATTTCCCGTATCTATAGAATTTAATATTGTACCGTTTGCACCTACAATCCATCCGTATCTATTAAAATAACTTATTGATTTTAAATCTTTATTTGTACCACTTTGTATTACAACCCAGCTTGTGTCCATAGGAAGAACTAAATACCTTCTTATTATTAATCCATTTGCACCTACAGCCATATATCTTGAGGAATAATATAGCATACCTGAATACATACCTGAATAAATATTATTAGAGACGCCTACATATTGTTGTAACCAGTTAATTCCGGAATTAGTAGATTTCGGTACGATTCCATTATTACCAAATAATAAGAACGGATTTAAATTCCCGTTAGATTTTAAATGTAATATCCCGTTCAAATCGGTTGTTGTATTGGTAATAACAGGAAGCCAGGCAGAATCAGGGTAATTTTGGTGAAGTAAAATTCCATTCGCTCCGCAAATATAATTTGAGTTCCCTGTACTATATTGATTTTGAATATCATACAAATTATTCGTCGTTCCGCTGGGGACCTGGTAGTAATAATATGGTACCTGCGAAAATGCAGATAAAGTTAAAACGAGATTAAGTATTAGCGCGTAGATATTTTTCATGTTTCAATTCCCCTCAAATAATAATTTAAGATAAATATCTAATTTATAATGGAACACCTGAAACAATTACAAAATATTGAAAATTGAAGGAAATAAGATTGCACTCCTGCAAAATCATATTTCAAATAATGTAATGAGAAATATTTCAAAATGCAACAATAATTAGAAGTAGGATTGGTATTAACTATACACCTGTTAATATAGTAATTTATTAAATATGATTTAATTAATTACATTAAAACAATACAGCGTAGTCTTGTAATATATAAAATTGACGTTGGATATAAAAAATCCCCTGATAATCAGGGGATTTAATGAAAATTAAAAAATTATAACATTTTTATGCTGTTGCAGCAGGAGGTGTAAACACGCGGGCAGCAAGTTCCTGGTCAATCATCAATAATCCGTATCCGTTTCCTTCGACGAGCTTGAGTTTACTTAATATTTTTTTATCCGTAGATTCTTCTTCTACCTGCTCATCAACAAACCACTTAAGAAAACTTGCGGATGCGTGGTCGTTTTCTTTCACGGCAATATCCATCAGCTCGTTAATGCTTTTCGTAACGAAACGTTCGTGCTCAAGCGTTTTTTCGAAAAGTTCCGTGACCGATTTAAATTCTACCGGCGGTGAATCGATTTTTTTAAGTATTACCCTGCCGTCGCAGTCCGTTACGAAGTTAAACATTTTCATGGCGTGGAAATGCTCTTCCTGCGTTTGCACCATAAAGAAATTTGCAAACCCGTCCAAATCCATTTCGTAACAATATGCCGCCATAGAAAGATACAGGTATTCGGAATAAAGCTCTTTGTTTATTTGTTCGTTGAAAGCGTCCTGAAGTTTTTGAGATAACATTTGTAATTTCTCCTTTCGGTTTTTATGTGCACATAAATTTTTTACCGTAATTTTTCATATGTGTTTGTGCTTTTATTAATAAAAATTAATTAATTGGTGCAGAAATAATCCGCGAAACTCTGTGTAATAGACTAAAACGATTTATTTTTATAATTTGTTTCGTCTAAATTAAGAAATTAATAAATATTTAGCTACTTATTAAATTAAGAATTCTGAATGCTGAATTATGAATTATCTTTCATTTTGCTGTTTTTAAAATTCAGCATTCAGAATTTAGAATTCAGCATTTATTAATACTCTATAATTAAAATTTCTAAAGCCTTATCCCCGACCTGAATTTTATCAACAACGTCCATTCCTTCGGTTACTTCGCCGATGATAGTATAGCGCCCGTCGAGATGGTAATGAGGTGAGTGCATAATAAAATACTGGCTGCCTTCGGTATCTTTTCCGTCCGAAGCAATACCTACTAAACCTCTCTCATAATATAACGGAGAAAATTCCGAACGAATGGAATATCCGCATCCTCCCCAGCCGTTATTGAGCGGGTCTCCGCCCTGTATAACAAAATTCGGAACAACGCGTGGAAACTCCAACCCGTCATAAAATTTTTTCTGTGCCAGCTTTACAAAATTCTGAACGGAAAAAGGTGCAGCTTCGGGGTAAAATTTAATTTTAATCTCACCATATTCGGTTTTTATTACCGCTGTTTTTTTTGAAAGCGATTTTATAAATTCCCAATCAAAATCAGTCCGCGGTTTTGTTTTAAATTTAAATTTCTTTCCGGTAATCTTTTCCAGCGCCACGGCAGATGCTTTGCAGATATCATAATCGGGAGAATTCAAATTTTTCTTTAGTATATCTAACCCTTTTTTAAATTTTAATTCTCCGATTTCGTTTATGTAAAGCATCATCACTTCTTTGTCTTTCGGATAGGTTAATTCAGAATAATCCATTACAAAAAATTCCTGCATGAAATTAAATTTTCCGGATTCAAGTGTGTCGGAATTTATGAATGTAATGCATTCATCTACTATAACCGGTTCTTTTGAATCTGTAAAAGCTGAAATCAGAATTCTTATATTTGCTTTTGTTGTATCATCTGCTTTTTTATACAATTCCGATAACATCCCTACGTAAGCAATGTAAATCTTTCCAAGTTCTTTTGACTGAATCATATCTCCGTCAGGCGTTTTGAAAATAATATTGTACCTCTGAACATCAGCGCTGATAGTATCAGTTAATTCCCTCCAGACCAGGGCATTATCAAAGTATTTAAAGGCTCCCACTATAAAGGGTTTTATATCATAACCCGGCGTCTCTGAATATTTCTGAAGCAAAATATTTTTAACGGAATCTTTAAAAATCATTCCGTACGAATTAATCGCTTCGCCGATATCTCTCCAGTCAACTGCTATGTCAGGTTTCAGATACCATTCGAGTTTATTTTTTATTACCTGAAGAAATTTATTTTCGGAATTAAGTTTTGAGAAAAGTAATCCGGTAACAGTAAATCCGGTTATTCTCACATTAGGATTCATATCATCGAAGGAAGAGAATAAACATTCAATTAGTTTTTGATTTAAAACCGACTCGTCCGCTTTTTTATAATTGTTAAATGAATTTAATATATTAGTTTTCACCATCCAGCTCGATTCGGAAGAATATTTGTCGAGTACAAAATCAATATCGTGAGTATCTGCAATATATCCCAGCGCAGTAAAAGCCCACATTCGGGAGAACTCATTTTTTGAATTGCAAAGCTTTAAAATTTCTTCGTGAATCGGAGTTAATAATTCTTTTGAGCGCATACGAAAAAGTGCATATGCTATTTTTTCTTCGAGTTCTTTAGACGGGTTACTGTTAATTAATTCTTTTAAGTATTTAATTGCTTCATTACTTTTTATTCCTCGAATCGCAAATCGGGCAATTGATAACGCAACATATTCATTTACTCCGGGGTCAGAGTATTGAGAGGATAAAATTAATTCAAGTGAAGATTTGTCGCCGACTTTTCCAAGCGCGTCGAAAATATATTTTACTACTTCGGGCGTTTCTTCTTTATACCGCGAACTATCGAGATAAAATACGGATTTCCCGCAGGGAATCTGTCCGAGAGCAAAAGCGGAAAATTTCCTTACCTCAGTTCGTGGATCACTCAGAAGTATTTTTCCAATTTCATCAACTGTCATAGAATCAGAAATATTTGCGAGCGCATTTAACGTCAGAGTTACAATTTTTTCATTGGAAGATTTCAAATAATTCAGAAGTTCTTTGTTAGGTCCTAAATCCCTTGTGTCCTGGTATGTAAGAATTTTCTTTTCGTCTGCAGAATATTCCTGCGAGTAAATGTTTGCAAAAAATAAAAAACTGAAAATAAAAAATAAAAAATAAAAAATAATCCCGATTAAAAGCGAAGAACGATCGGGATGCAAAGAACGCAAAAATAAATTTGTTTTATTATTATACATAAAATTATTTTGAATTATGAATACTTTATATATTTATAAATACTTTCGGGTTTATAATGTATCATCGATTATTTTCTGATACGCAACGACGTCCAGTATCCTTCCGAACTTTTCGCCGACCTTTTTAAAGTGAGCACATTTTTCGAATCCGCACTTATTCATTAATTTAATGCTCTGTATATTTTCTTCCGCGATAATTCCAATCAGGTTTTTTATTCCGATTTCTCTCGCGACGCTTTCAATCTTATCAATCGTAATTTTTCCGATACCTTTGCCCGAGTATTCCGGTTTTAAGTATAAAGACAATTCGGCTGTTCTGTCGTATGCTTTTCTTTTGTTATGCTGAGACAGATAACAATATCCGCATGCAACATTATCACATTTAATCAGGAAAGATTTATATTTCGGATGCCCTGTTAATATTTCTTTTTTCAATTCTTCGGCAGTCAGTTTATCTGTGTGAAAAGTTACAGTTGTGTTGACAACGTAGTAATTATAAATTTCCTTAACTACTTCGAAATCTTTTTCCTTTAAATCCGTAAATTCAATTTTCATAAATTAAATTTTTTGATTTTATTTTTTCCCGAGCAGTTTAAACATATTTTTTTTATACATTTCCACTCCCGGCTGGTTAAAAGGATTTACGCCAAGCATATATCCGCTTACTCCGCAGGCTTTTTCAAAAAAATAAATCAGCATTCCGAGATAATATTCATTAAGTTCCGATATTGAAATCAAAATATTCGGTACTCCGCCATCCACGTGCGCCATAGCTGTTCCGAGCATTGCCTTCTCGTTTATTTCATTCAGATTTTTTCCTGCAAGATAATTAAGCTCGTCGAGGTTCTGCTTATCTTCGGGCACGGTAAGATTTCGTTTTGCATTTTCAATCCACACAACCGTTTCAAAAATATTTCTTGTCCCTTCCTGAATCCACTGTCCCATAGAATGTAAATCGGTTGTGAAATTTACACCTGCGGGAAATATTCCTTTTCCTTCCTTGCCCTCGCTTTCACCGTAAAGTTGCTTCCACCACTCGATGAAAATATTCATCGAAGGAGTATAGCTCACGAGAATTTCAATCGCTTTACCTTTCCTGTGCAAAATATTTCTGACTGCCGCATAAAGATTTGCCGGATTTTTTTCAAGAGAAGTTTCAGTGTTCAGAAATTCAGACATTTCTTTTGCGCCGCTCAATAATTCATTAATGTTAAATCCCGAAGAAGCAATTGGAAGCAGACCGACAGGAGTAAGAACCGAATACCTTCCTCCGACATCATCCGGAATTACAAAAGATTTATATTTTTCCGTATCGGCGAGTTTTTTCAATGCTCCCTTTGAATTATCCGTGATTGCAACTATTCTTTTTCTCGTTTGTTTCTTCCCGTATTTTTTTTCAAGATGGTTTTTAAGTATGCGAAATGCAATTGCGGGTTCGGTTGTGGTACCCGATTTGGAAATTACAATCAGAGAATAATCTTTTTTATCAAGAATTTCCAGCAAGTTGTATAAATAATCCTCGCCGATATTCTCTCCGGCATACAATACGAGCGGGTATCTTAATTTTTTTCTCTGCAGAGATTTGAAATTGTTAGAGAGCGCGTCTATAACGGCTCTCGCCCCGAGGTATGAGCCGCCGATCCCTATTACAACAATAATATCGGATATATTAGCAAGCGCCTTTGCTGATTTTTCAATATTTTTGATTTCGTCATCCGAAATATTTGAGGGAAGTTCGAGCCAGCCGAGATAATCACTTCCTTTACCTGACTTATTTTTCAGAAGTTCTTCAGCGTTTTGAATTTCGCTCTGCACGGATAAAATTTCTTCCTTTGAAACAAAATTCAAAACGTCCTTAACGCTTAATTTAAATCCATTATAATTTATTTCCATGATAATTTACTTTAGAATTTGCAAACATAATTTAACAATTAAAATTTAAAATTAAATTAATTCAAGTCAGAATCACTGATTAATCTGATTTCGTTGATTTTGCTGATTAAAAATTTATAAAATTTCTGCCGTTGTTGGTGTTAGCTGTTCTTTGGCGTTATCAACAACCTTATTTTTATTTATTTTACCGAAATTTTTTTAGTTAATTTTTTGTTAAAAATTTTATCTAACATCATCTTTTTTAAGAACGTATTGCATAATTTATTTTTTCATTATTTTTATATATCTTAGGCATATTACTATTCTATGAAAAAACATTTACTTGATTATAATTTAAAAGTCCGGTTACCGATAATATTATTTGTGGTTTTATCGGTTTTCACAATCACATATTATGCCTCCTACGCAGAACGAAACGGAATCGGTTACTCTCCCGAACAGCCAATAAAATTTTCACATAAACTTCACGCGAGCGATATGTTAATCGATTGTAAATATTGCCATGTAGGCGTTGATAAATCGAGAGCCGCAAGCATTCCGTCTGCAGATATTTGCATGAATTGCCATACACTTGCAAGAACTGATAAGCCCGAAATACAAAAATTAGGAGATTATTATAAAAACGGGAAACCGATTTTATGGAAACGTATTCACAAAGTTCCTGATTTCGTTTACTTTAACCACAGCGTTCATGTTAATAAGGGAATAATTTGCATAAACTGTCACGGAGATTTAAAGCA
>PNBM01000308.1 GCA_003135995.1 Ignavibacteriota bacterium
TTAATAAATAAAAAATAAAATAAAATGTTAAAAATAAAAAAAATAAATAAAGAATATTTTAATACTCTCCTTCTATGTTTTTTTCTTCTTTTATTATTTTCCAGATTCAGAAGAAAATCACCATATTTCGGATCCCAGTTATAAAGTTCTTGTAATGATTCTAAATCCATTTTACATTAATTTATTTTACAAGCATTAATTTAATATTTTTAGTAAATGATTTCCCGGGACTATTAAGATTAATTATACAGAAATACATACCGCTTGCAAGGCTGCTTCCGTCAATTTTGATAGAATAATAACCGGCTTTTTGATTGTCCGAAAAAACACTTTTTACTTCACGTCCCAGCATATCATATAATTTCATAGATACAAAACCATCAGTTGGAATCTGGTAATCAATTTTAGTCACCGGATTAAATGGATTTGGATAATTTTGGGAAACGTCGAACTTCTGCGGAATTCCAATTTCAATATCACCATTGAGATTGAAATAAGTATAGTTTCCATTTATATCAACCTGCTTAATGCGATAGTTGTATTTACCCGATTGTAACTTCTGGTCTGTGAAAGCGTAATTAGTAACAGCATTGGTTGTACCTTTACCCTCAACATATCCAATTTTCGACCAATCATTATTTGTTGTCGATTTCCTTTCCATATCGAAACCTTTGTTATTGGTCTCCTTTGTAGTAGACCATATCAGTTTCACGTTATTGTTATTGGTTGCGAATCTAAAATTATTCAGCGAAACGGGCAAGGGCTGGTCGATTATATTAATTGGAGCAGAAAGTGTTTGTGAAATTATAACACCTGTATTCGGAGCATTTTGATAATTTTGAAATAAACCAATTTGATTACCATTATGTTTCACATACATAGTTGTAGACTGATAGCTAATTATTCTGAAATTAAGTTGAGCCCACACTATATAATTAGAAGTGATATCGAACCCAGGAGGATCTCCATTTCCGTTAGCATTTACCGCCATTCCTGTGACATTAATCCGAACACCTTTCTTGGTTTTGGATGAATCTGAGACAGTAACGGGATTTAAATCGCGCATATAACCCTGTGCATAATTAAATGCCAAATTAGTACCTGTTACATAAACTAAGGAACTTGAGTCATAAACTATATCCGCTGTTGCAGAACCAAGAGTATTAGCTGAGGGAGGATTTGTCATTTTAACAGAATAAGTTACAAAAAAATCTCCACCAATAACTCCGTCATTTTTTATGACTGCAAGTTTTTGCTCTACTGTTGTTTGCGAATTGACTAAACTAACATTTATTATAAAAATAATAAATAAGATTATTTTTTTCATATTTTTTATTTTTGTTATTTAATTAATATCATTGATTTTATTTGTTTTTTTCCTGAATATTCTATCGAATAAAAATAAATCCCCGAAGAATATTTATTAGCATCAAAATAAACTTTATAATATCCGGAAGATTGTTCTTCGTTTACAAGCGTTTTTAAATATTGTCCCAACACATTAAATAATTTTATCAAAACAAGTCCTTTTAGCGGAATGCCATATTCTATTATAGTTGTTGAATTAAATGGATTAGGGTAATTTTGGCTTAACTGAAATGAAGAAGGTAATTTTTTATTTTTATTTATAACTGGTAATGCAAAATTTATAATATTTATAGGTGCTAAAAGAGTTTGGGGATTGATAACTGCCGTATTAGGGTCGTTCGAATGATTTTCAAATAAACCAATCTGATTCGAGCTGTTTAGAATTGTAAGAGATACGTGCTGTGCGGCATTTAAAATAATAAAATTTAAGTTCAGCCACACCGCATAATTGGAACCGATATCGTAACCGGGAGGATCTCCCCCACCATTACCATTAACAGCTGAACCCAACACTGTAATCCTGATTTTCCGAAAAACTCCGGATTGAAATATATTATCCGCATATCGGGCATATCCCAGTGTTGCACCAAATGCCCATGTATCAGCATTTATATAACGGACAATTGTTGAATCATAGGATATATCTATTGTTGCAGAACCTAAAGTATTAGCAACAGGTAAATTTATTCCCATTACCTGAAGATTAATTTTGAATGTACCACCATTCACTCCGCTATTCTGTACTACTGTTAACTTTTGCTGGATACTTTGCGAAAATGTGCAAACCGGAATCAGAACCAGTGTAATAAAAATTAAAACTAAAAATAAATTACTTTTTTTCATAATTAAAAAATTAATTTAAGGTACTCTGCTTGCCGCAGCAATACGATTATTTGGATTAAATATATTAAAATCTGCTGTGGTAACCATTCCGTCTAAATTAAAATCTGTATATAGATATCCTTCTTTAGCTTGTCTGTTATCCGGATTAAAAAGATTAAAATCAGCCGTGGTTATCATTCCATCTCTATTTGCATCTCCTCCATACATTCCATAAACACCTGTTGTTAATAAATTGGCATCACCACCGTAATACTTACTTAATGAATTCGTAAAATCATAAATCGAGCTTTTATTCGTCAACGATACAGAGCTTGATGACATAACAGCTAAATGATTTCTGTGCCTGATTACTATATAATAATTCCCCGATTGTAAACCGTCAAAATATACTTTACTAATGCCGTCTCTATAATCAACTATACTACCATCTTCTAAAATAAAAGCGGCTTTACTCCCTGTGATAGTAGATGGTTCTGTTCCTGTTCTGAGTTCAACAAGAACCCAGTCAACAATATTATCGTGGGAGCTAAAAAAGTCCGGTTGTACAGATTCATTACCATCATAAATCCAGGGAATAGAATCATAAGGTTGTGCACATGGTAAATATCCGAAGTAATTTAATAATGTATTCATCATACCGATCAAAGTATTATAAGGTCCCTGCAAAAAAACTTTTGTATTAACTACAATTCCACCAATATAAATGTGGCCGGAATCCAGAGATGAAGAGATTGAATTATTATACGGGTCTCTGAAATCATTATCGGATAATCTAACATAACTAATTCCATTAGCGATTGCTTTGAATCTAATTTGAAATAAAGTATCCGAACCACTAACACTAAAACCATATCCCTGCAAAGCCTGGTCTACTATAACCGAATCGTTTACATAAGCTTTAAGCGGTTGATTATCAATCCAGCCACCGGTGAAAATACCACCGGAATTATAAACTCCAATGAATCTTACAATCGAATTATTAAATCGTACTTTTACACTTGCAGAATGCAAACTATTAACATTATTAATTTTTATTATCACTTTGATAGTATCTCCAACTGAACCATAATAAGCATTTGGATTTACATTAACAGTCGTTTGGGCAAAAACCTGTGCCCCTGTTAACATACAGATAATAAAAATTAATTTTTCCAGTTTTTTAATTCTATTTTTCATGGTACATTTGATGTTATAGCATTTCTATTATTTGGATTGAATAAATTAAAATCTGCCGATGTAACCATTCCATCAAGATTAAAATCAGTAATTAAATAACCACACAAAGCTTGTCGGTTATCTGGATTAAACAGATTGAAATCTGCAGAAGTAATTTGTCCGTCTTTATTTGCATCACCGCCGTATAATCCATATTTATTCGTAGCAAGCATTTTCGCATCACCGCCGTAAAATTGAGTTAGACCCGTGGAGAAATCATATAATGAAGAAGAAGTATTTAATGCAACTGTACCGGAGCACATAACAGCAATATGATTTCGGTGTCTGATAACGATGTAATAATTACCCGGCAATAAATCTGTAAATGCAGCACCGAGGATAGTTCCGTCTGTATAATCAACTATCGAACCGTCATCTTTGATAAAAGCTGCTTTTCTGCTTACATAAGGACCGGAAGGTGTAGTCCGAATTTCTATCAACACCCAATCTACAATGGTTGATTTAACATTATAAAACCATACTGGAACATTTTCCGTACCTGAATAATTCCATGGAGAAACATTATAGGGCTGTGATAAAGGCAAATATCCTGATGAGCACAGACTCGTATTCATGTTTCCCGTAGATGTATTAAAAGGTCCTTGTAAAAATATTTTCGTATTCACAATAACATTTCCTACTGTTATATTCCCAGAGTAAGCAGATGCGGGAATCGTATTATGATATAGATCCCNNTCATAGATCCCAAAGATGAAAATTCGAAATTATTAAAGGTGAAACTCCATTTATTAAACCCTGAAATCTAATTGTGAATAAGATTCCTGAACCGCTTACAGCGGACCCAAGTATACCTTGGTCGATTGATATGGAATCATAAACGTATTTTAAAATAGGTTGAAATCCGAACATGCTATTAGGCATAAAGTTACCTTGTATGATACTAATAATTTTTACAATATTATTATTAAATTTCACAGTAATACTATGCGATTGCAAATTTGTAATATTATTGACGTAAAAAACCACATCTGCAAATCCATTTTGCTGTATGAAATATCCTGTCGGATTTATACTAATAGTTGTCTGGCAATTCGCTGACTCAATTAATAGAAATAAAATTGTAATGACTGTTAAATATTTCAGTTTCATTTTTTAATTATTTTTTATTGAATATAATTCGTTGTTTACTGTTAGAATATCGCAACTTGTTATTCTCATAATTTTAGATATGTCACCTGAAGATATTTTTTTAAATAATATCTTCGAGAAAGTAACGCCGTCTGAATTAATCGAATTTCCTGCACCTAAAGATGCAATATCGATATAAATCATTGTTCCCTGTGAGCGTGGAATTACAAAAGAGTGTTCATTTTTTAGATTATTCGTAAAGCCTGTATAAGAAAGTATTTTATTATCAAAAATAATTCCGATACTAATTGATTTAATAAAAGAACTTCCTTTCACGAATTTTAACGGTACTACTATTTCATCTCCTGATTGATAATAAGAACTCATATCTATTTTGAATCCTTCCAGATTTTGGGGTAATTTACTATTCATTCTCATTAAAAGTCCGGAACCTTCTTTTTCATAACCCATCACAAACATTATCAAATCATAAAAATTTATACTTCCATCTGTTGTAGGTAATGTATAATAATCAAAATTGCAGCAGCCTGCAGATATATCAAATTTTCGTCTGTATATCCCATCGCCTTCTGAAGAGCCATAATGTTGAAAGAAAACGGAAGCATCTTTAAAATTAACATCCCCGTCGCCGCGATTAATTTCGGTTCTGGTAAATGCAAAATCACCGAGATAAAATTTAATCGCACCGTTATATTTTACATTAGGAACGAGAATCTGGATATCATTAATCTCATCATAATATTTGATAGTCGAGTTTTGAATTATTATATTACTGTACCCTGGTTTCAATATTTTACATAATATTCTGAACAGATATTTGTTTGGCTGAGGTGCAACATTTCCCGCAAGACTTGCAATATTAACCCTTATGCTGGATGCGTCATGAGATATGGTATCTAAATAATAACTATTAAATAAATTTCCCGGTAAAACGGTTAATTTTATTTTAGAAGTATCAAAATTAATAACCATATCTGATGACATAAAAGATTGCGTTCCTGATACAATTAAATACATAGTTAATTTTGGATTTATATAAGTCCAATCTTCTGCTCCATATACCGTGCCATCACCCATACCAACCATCGGAAATGCAACGGAATCAAATGCATTTATTGAATCCCTTGATAAACAAACGTTCAATGATGAAACCTGACCGTATGAAAATCCGGTTAATAAAAAATAAACTGAAATAATTAATAGATAATATTTTTTATTTTTCTTCATTTTATTATGCTTTTTCATATCATTAGTTTATCAAAGGTACCTGTACTTTTTAGATCGTCTCCTGAAGTTACAGGCACCTTTATTATGATTTATTTTTTTATTTCACGAGCATCATTTTCTTAACAGAGCTATAGTCACCTGCAACGATTTTGTAGAAATATATTCCTGATGCAACTGATGAACCGTCAAATTTTACTTCGTAATACCCAGCCTTTTGAACTTCGTTTACCAGCGATTGTAATTCCCTGCCAAGTACATCGTATACTTTTATCATTACCTTTACATCTTTTGGTAACTGATATTTTATCGATGTCACAGGATTGAACGGGTTCGGATAGTTCTGTGCAAGGTCAAATCTCGTCGGAAGCATATTTGTTGTTCCATTTTGTCCATCGTAGTTTGTTTTCAATGCAACATTTCCGCTGTTGCGTGCCCGGCTGTTAGCGATACTTATATCGTGATTCCCTGACGCCTTTTCATTGAATACAAGATTAAATATCAATTGCTCTCCATTTAATCCTTCGTCTGTTCCAACCAATGCTCCGTCTACATAGAGTTGATTGTTTTCTGTCTTTCCGATTACAAGTCCTTCATTCACATTTAATCCACCGGCTTTTTCTACTCCCACATATTCTAATTCCGAAGGATTATAATTCATCTTTAAACTGAATGACCTCAGGTCTTTTACATTTCCTGATACCTTAAGCGGAACCTTCAGGTTATCGCCTCTTTGTATATCCTGTTTCGATACTGAGAAGATTACAGGTGATGTGTTTGCATTATCTCCCTGTGGTAGTTGATATGCTGCTGTTTTACCGTAACCGATTGCAAATATGTTCAAATCCTCAAATTCTATCTTTCCATCAGGATTCGGCATCGCCCAGTAACTTCCGTTTGCATTTGTAGGTCCTATGTCATATTTCCACCTGTAACCTGCATCTTTACCTGCTATACTCCAGTATGCTGCTGTGAAAAGACTCATGTCGTTACCGTCTATTCTTCCATCTCCTATTGTATTTGTACTGCTATTTGCGAAGTCTCCAAGATAAAATATTATGTATCCTGTATGGGTTGTTACATATACACCTTGTTGTTCATCATTATTATAATATCTGAAGTCCGTTGCATCGAGTGATAATGGTATATATCCCGGTGCAGTTATGCTCATCTTTATCTTTGCAAGATATTTTCCTGCTTCGGGTACCTGGTTTTTCAGATTTGTACTTGCTACGTTCACCCAGTATTTTCCGTTTGTTGGGCTTGAACTATCTGCCATAAAAAATTGCTGCGAACTCCAGTAATTTCCTGCTTCTAATGTTATATTTCCTTTGCTCTTATCCCAATTGATAAAAAACTTAGATGAAAATATTCCTTGTGTTCCCGATGGCACTACATAAAATACTGCTGAGTCGTGTGTATATCTCCAATCGTCGTCTCCATAAGTCGATGGATCTCCCATTCCTACTTGCGGATACCATTTCCTTGTTGTCTCGGGAGCTGATGCATTCGAACAAATATATACGTCATCCGGGTTTAACGGATTTACAAATGCATATGTTGTGAAGTGGTCAGTTGTAAAAGTAAACATATGTGTGGATGCATTATATGATCCGCTTATTCCAACCCAACTATGACTTGCTGTGCTGTAATACATTACTTCGGAACCTGCTCCGAAGCCCGGAATCGTGCTGACGTCAATTGTTATTGTGACTGTAAATGTATAATTTGCAAGTCCTGTTGCAGTGATTTGTAAGTACAAAGGAATCACTGTACCTGCTGCAGCAGGTGGAGCAGGAATTCCCGCCGGAGGGGTGGATGATTCTATTCTCGTAACAGTTACCGTTGCATTTGTTCCAGGAGGCACTGAAGTGAAATTCATTGTTGTTCCGGATGCGGGGAAATGTATAGTTCCGGGTCCTGTTACATGTGTATCACCCGCTTCAGGAGCGCCTGTCCAGGGGTCATAGTTAATATTGTTATCTACTTTAACTCCACCATCAATTGGAATCCAGGTTACTCCAGCATCAGTAGAATGTTTAGGACCTGAAACACTTCCCCACCAATTGCTCGTTGCATTTTGTACTGTTGTCGCATTTGTTCCAACACCATAAATATTTGAAGCGAGATTATTATTGTGTGCAGAAGTATTTATAATTCCACCTGTTGTGCCATAATCGTAGGCATAAATTCCATAATTGCAATGTGAAATTATGCAATCATTGATATTCATATTCATTGTACCACCATTAGTCAGTGGATTAATTCCCCAGCTACCATTTAAATCAACTCCAGTCATTACGACATTAGCGACTGTAAAAGTATGACTTCCGGAAGAAGCATACCCATAAATTCCATCCATTAATGGATAGGTAATTGTAGAATTTTTGTAAGTACCTTCAGCATCTATCCAATATACACTTGTTTGGCAGTGGTTAATATTGACATTATCAGCCGTAACTGTAGCAGGTCCATATATCAGTAAACCTGTAGCTGTCCAGATACCAGTTCCGGTATATGCTATTTGACTTATATTACAATTACTTATTGTTCCGTTACCACCCCAAACTTGAATTCCATTTTGTGCAGTTACTGAAGTGGCACCTTTTCCTATTGTAGTAACATTATTTATATTAACCGTTAAATTTCCATTTCCATTTAAAGCTATACCGGTTTTTTGGAATTCGGTAATATTAACATTATTAAGAGTGATTGTATAATTGGTCAAAGGTGTATTATTAAAAGCATAAATTCCATTACCATGTTGATTTCCACTAAATGGATTATCCATTATATTAACAACATCAACGTTACTCACGGAGCCACCGGAATTCCAGAATCCTATTCCTTGAAAACGATAATTAGCATTACCCTTATGATCACCATCTACTTTAAGATTATTTATAGTAATTCCACTAGTAACACCATTTACGTATACTACAGGGTAGTTAGGATCTGTCGATGTAAAATATCTGGTCAAAGTTGCAGGTGATTTAATAATTGTTGTTGGTCCTGCTCCATTGATTGTAAGCATTTTATATATGTAAACTTGTTCAATATAAATCCCTGCAGCTACATTTAAAATGTCCCCATTTGTAATTCGTGAATCGTCTATTGCATATTGAATTGTATGAAATGCATTTGTTCCTGTTCCCGAGCCATGCGAACCATCGTCTGTTCCCAAAGGATCAACAAACCAAGTATTAGTTATATGATCTTTTAAAATACCTGAGTTGAAACGAATTATATTATCTTCGCTTGAAATAATTTGATTAATTGATTTTTGATTATTAACCGATTTATCAAATACATTTACAATCGGAACATTTTTTTTAATTTTGTTATGTCCCTTTTGGTTTTTCAACAAAGGTTGAGCGAGAAGTGCATTCGATGTAAAAAATAATGCACACAAGAATAACACGAAGTAGAACTTTTTCATTTTTCCTCCCAAATTTAATTTTTTATTTTTGTTTTTTTAGATATAAAATTAAATTACCACTATCCTGAATGATTTTAATTGTTTTTATTCATACAGGATTGAAGAATTTAAATTATATTATTTTATAAATAATCTAATTATCAAAAGTTCGTTTTGAAAATAATACAGGGAATAAAATTTCATAAAGAAATTCCTGAAAGGTAAATTTAAACAAATGAGAAATTGAACCTACCAAGAATAAGTTCTTATGATAATTTCCGGTTTTAAAAAAATATTATTATGAGAGTGGTTTTGAATAAAATCCCTGTGAAATGAAAGATGCATCCCCCCTGATGTTTCAAAATAGTAAATAAATACGAAAATCTGAATTAATAATAATAAAATCGCAAGATTTTAAGCAAACCTCTTAAAATAAATGATTTTTTAATACCCCCCGCAAAGTTTATAAAAAAATAACAAAATAAAGTTTACCTGATTAAATATTATTTTAATCACATTTCCCCCATGGAAATAAACTTTATTATTTAATTATTTATTTGAGTTGCAAAATGAATTACCTGCAATAATGTAATAATGTACATTTTCTGAAAAGTAAAATTTTCAAAAAATATAATTATCCCTCCAACATAGTTATATAATGTACATTTATTAAAAACACAAATTATTTA
>PNBM01000359.1 GCA_003135995.1 Ignavibacteriota bacterium
AATATTTTCAGGAAATATTTCAATATCTCTTTTTCTTAAATATAATAATTTATATTTTATTAAATAATATAACTTAACCATGGAAACACTCATAATTCAAAAACCAAATAAAAGCAAAACACAGTTACTCTTAATGCTTGAAGAACTGTTAACAGAATTTAAAAATTTAATTAAAGAAAATAATGTTCAAGTAGAAAGAATTAATGATGGTTTGTCATTAAGCTTTAAAAAGACGGTATTGTTTATTAAGTATTCTCTTAAAGCGAACATTGTTGCTGAAGAAGAATCTTTTTTTATAGAATATGACACGAATACCCCTGAATTAAAAACCAGTGAATTTGAATTAGAAATAATCGAATATTTAAAAAGCCTGTAATCCTTTCTTTAACCATTTCAATTGTATAAATATGTAGGTTATCTAATAAAATTCATAGAAAGGAGTCCAAAGAATGTATTCCCCAAAAATATCAGAAGAATTATCATAGAAAGAAAATAGCACCAGTTATTTGGACTTCTGTAATCTCAAATTATGCTCTGTTTTACAACCTTTTTTCCTGACTGCTTAACTGTTGCTTCACTACGGATTTTAATGCGCACAAGTTTCCCGGTCTGATGCAAGAATTGATTTTGCTGTGTTTTCAAATACATTTTTCTAACCTGCTTAAATCTTGCGTCACTCAGGGTTTTGAAGTGTACAATTCTTCAAATCTGCCTCTTAATTTTTTAATTTATTTTTCATACATTTGTCTTAGCTTTCTCATCGTTGTCACAATACTTTTTTCATAGCTGTTACAAGAATTTTATGATTAGTTTGGAATTTTTTACTAAAGTTTCTTTGAACTAAATTCATCAAAAATCATTTCCTCTATATATTAACCAATACCATATTGGTAATACTTTTATTTTATATTTCCCTATTTTAATTTCATCAAATTGATCATAAGTCAATATAATGCCCTTATTTATATTAAGGATATCCATAGCTTCGACAATTCCATTAATTTCTCTATCTTTGTTTTGATTCGAAATAATTTCGGTTACCTGAATTGCTGATACAATTTTATTTCCATATGTAGAGATGAAATCACATTCATTGTTCCCACTATAATAATAAACTTCATTTCCTTTTCTTTTTAACTCTAAAAGTACAATATTTTCTAATTGTTTTCCCCTATTACTGGAAAAATTAAATGAAACCGCATTAAATATTCCGGTATCTATAGTATATATCTTCCTATTACTAGATATTTGCTTTTTTAATGAATAGTCATATTTTGGAACGCTAATAAATAAAAACGCTTCTTCCAAAAAACTGATATAATTTTTTACAGTGTTGACACTTTTAATATTCAGCATCTTACTTAAATTATTATAGCTGTATAGCGATGATATATTTGAGAGCAAATAAATAGCTAATTCACGAAAACTTTTCGTGTCTTTTATTTTAAATCTGACTATAATATCTTTTACGAGAACATCCTGATATAACTGAGATAACTCATTCTTATTTTTACTTTTTACAACTTCAGGAAATCCTCCCAATTCAATATACTCATTAATGTATCTTTTCATATTCGCATTATTAGCAGTAGATATAACAAAATCATTTTCAATTTTATTAAAACTTAAAAATTCTGTGAATGAGAATGGGTATAAATCAATTTTTAAATATCTGCCTGTTAAAGAAGAAGCTAACTCTGAGCTCAGTAATTTCGAATTACTTCCGGTAACAAATACTTTTTTCCCTTCCGTAAACAGTCTTCGCACAAATTTTTCCCAACCAAAAACATTTTGAATTTCATCAAAAAAATAAACATTTAAATCATCCCCATAGATTTCATAAAATAATTCTAATAAACTTGAAAAATCGGTATATTTAAAATCAAGTAATCTTTCATCTTTGAAATTAAAATAACAATAATTCCCAAATTGTTTTGACAATAACTTCATTAATGTTGATTTACCACATCGGCGTACTCCGGTAATAACTGATATTTTTTTTGATTTAATAATNNCTTCTTTATTGTGAAATAACTGATTTTGATCATTTAAAACCTGTTTTAATATTATGCTGTTCATTTGTATTATATATTTTTGTCTAAAATTATGCATTATCAATGCATAGTTCAAGACTTATTTTTATTCTTTGTTTTAATTAATTATTATAATGTGTGGGATAAGTTGGGTCCAGTAATTGTCAAAATCGGTATTTTCTTTGATAAAACTAAAAATCTGTTAGAAATTATTTTTTTGCCAAATTATGTTAAATAGAAGTTCAACTTCTATTTAACNNGCCTTGTGATGCAGTTTAGAATACCGGGGCGGAGCTTTAAATTCAACAGATTTTACGGCTTTTATAAATTAATCTTCACTCTTGGTTCACTTAGCAAATTCAGTTACCTTCGGGTAATAAAATTTTAATTCCTCTTTCAAAATTAATTTAGTCTCCCTTTAAAACCAAGAAGTGTGCAATATTGCATTATCTATTGATTTAAGAGAAAAAAAATGTCCCACGGATAAATTCGCGGGTTTTATGTTAAACGCTTTTTTTAAAATTGTTGATGACAGTCTTGAAACTGCTGCAATTTTTGTTATTATTCTATTTTCGAAGATTTAAAATTCTGCTCTAATATTTTCTTTTTACTTCACCATTAACATCTTTATTGTATGAGTGTAAGAGCCCGCTTCTATTCTTGCAAAATACACCCCGCTTGTATAGTTTGAACCGTTCCATACTGCTTTGTGTTCACCTGCTTGTAAGTTTTTATTTACTAAGGTTTCGACCTTTTTTCCTGATATGTCATATACAACTAATTTCACGAAAATATTTTTTGGAACATCATAATTTATAGTTGTTGTAGGATTAAAAGGATTTGGGTAGTTTTCGTATAACTTAAAACTACGCGGAATATCTTTTGATATTATTATAATACCTGTAATAGATGAACTGTCAAATTCATCAGCTCCGATATCCGGGGCTGTTCCGGAACCGGTGTAACCTTGTTCTCCCCATCTTATATTTCCGTCATAATCTGTTGTAACAGCGAAAGGCGATATTATCCTGATACCACCGTTTTGGCATTGTGTAGGAATATATCCTTTAATATGCAAATCGTATGGAGTTGTTAATATATTCACAAATGGTGGAAGTTCCGTTACCGATGCATTGTCCCTTGTAGGTCCTACAAATGTCTTATATGATGCCAAAGTAGAATAAGAATTACCATTATACATTATAAGATTGTTAGTTCCGGGTGTTCCTGCATAAAATAAATTATTATTCGATGTTGATGCATAATTTGTTAAAACCGTACTGCTTCGCCTGTATGTCGTAGTATATCCCGTTCCTTTATGGGTAGATGTATTCACAAGAATATTATTCCGCAAATCAACGGTCGGTGTAGCAGAACTAACATATAATGCAGCACTTCCAAAAAGTGCACCTGAGCTGGTAGCATTCAGATAGATTGTATTATAATAAATATTGATAGATGTTGAACTTGATATAACATAAATACCTGCCATCGGAATACTGGAGTTTGCAGCAGGTGTTCTTAAATCTCCGATAACATTATTATATACATTATTAGTTGTACCTCCCAGAAGATATATTCCATAAACTGATGGACTTGAAGTAGCAGAAGATAAATCAAAAATCTTGTTATCGTAAATATCAGCTGTAATGCTTGCAGAAGATTGTTCTATTCCATATATATATAATGCACCGTTGATTGTACTAATTACGTTTCCGCTGATATATAAAGGATTTGGAGAACTCGCTATTCCGGTTTGTATCCCGCCAATCATTGCTCCACCTCCCGCTGATAAATTATTTATTATGTTATTCCGGTATTCCTTATTTCCTGTTCCACCTGATAATTCTCTGATAGCAAATATATTAACAGAGGCTGTTGAAGTGGAGGTTAAATTAAATATTGTATTTGCATTTGCAGTTACATTAACAGCTCCACCGTTATAAATACCGTATAATAATGAAGCAGATGTTGAGTTATTTAACTCAAAATTTGAAATAGTATTATTTGAAACTGTACAGTTGGTTACCGTGGCAAGATAGAAACCCATCATTTGTCCATTTCCGGTTCGGGAAATTTTATTAATTGTATTGTTACTCGCTGATAAAGTTATCGCAGAACCTGTGTAAATAGCATATATAGTACCTGTAGTATTATTAGCACTAATGTTTCTTATCGTATTACTATCTATATTAATTGTATTTGATGTCGCAGTAGATGAATTATATATACCGTAAAAAGAACCTGTCGAGGATGTTAAAGAAATATCAGAGATAATATTGTTATTAACGTTACAAGTAGTTGCAGCCGTTGGCATTGCATTCAAATAAATACCCTGAAATTGACCTGCGTTATCACTTCCATCTAATATTAATGTTCCGGTTCCTGTACCCGAAGAATATCCTATCGTGTTTCCTGTTATTTGAATATTATTTCCATAAGTCGCATTTGAAAAATAAATACCGTACATAGTTCCTGCTGCAGTGAAAGTTCTAGTATCTGTCTGGTAAATTATATTGTTTGAAATAGACCAGTCAGAATTACCCGTTATAGCATAAACTGCCGCACAACCACCTGTTAAAAAAAAGTCATGCATTATACAATGGTCAATAAGTATTGTGCTATTTGCAATTGCAGAAGATGTCGTCGAACCAATACCATTAACTAATTTCGTTGGGATATTAGTACCTGCCGGTCCTAAATTACAATAGGAAATAGTATTATTATCATTTCCTGTTAATGTTCCCGTTGAAAAAGATATATTACCTCCATTCAATCCAACTGACCCGGAATATGAACCTAAAATTGTACAATTGGTTATAGTGTTATTTGTTGCATCATTTTTAAACTGTATTGTCGATGTTCCTGATGTTGCCGAGGCAGTAGTATTTGAAAAGGTTAATGCATTTCCTTCTGTATTTAAACCGTTTATTGTCACGTTATCAGAGCCATTAAGATTAAGTAGTGGAGCTCCTGCGTTAATTACACCGCTGATTGTCCAGGAACCGCCGGATGGTTTAATTGTTAAGGATGTCCAGGTGCCTGCAGCTAAAGTTGCTCCTGCCACGGGCTCTGTTGTATTGTTTGTTATTGTAATGACAATATTTGCCGATGGCTGTGTTGCAACTATTGCAGAAGCAGCTGCACTTAGTGTCGCATAAGAACCATTACCCGCTCCTGTGCAACCTGAAACTGTAACCTGCGACTTCGCACTCTGCACTAAAAACATTGTAGAAATAAATAGTACACTTAAAATAAAGTAAAACGATTTCATAGATAGATTTTTCCTTTTTGGCTTTTTTGGAATTTGTTTAAAAAATTTGAAAGAGTTTTGACACAAATTAATATGAATTTTCTCTTATTTCTATTTTATTATTTTTTATTACTTGTTATACTTCTTCGGACCAGCATAATAGTTGTTTTTTTGATAAACTCGAAGGAGTTACAATTATGCCTGATACGGAAATTGTTTCATAACCGTATTATCCTGCCTTTTTATTTAATATTTATTTTAAAATAACCATCTTTTTTGTAAATATATTATCTTTTCCATTCGCATTTGCCAACATCCTGTAGAAATAAATTCCGCTCGCCAGATTTACACCGTTAAATTCCGCAGTATAATATCCCGCAGTTTTAACATCATTAACGATTGTCTTCAGTTCTCTCCCCGAAACGTCATAGATTAAAATTCTCACCTTACTGTCGAAAGGCAATTCATAATCAATCTTTGTAGTAGGATTAAAAGGATTCGGATAATTTTGTGATACACTAAATTTCTTCGGAATACCGATTTCAACAACGGAATTTAATTTGAAATACTTAAAGTTACCGTTGTAATCAATTTGTTTCAAACGATAATTAAATTTTCCTGTGGTTAATTTTAAATCTGTGAATGAATAATTTGTCACAATATTTCTTGTTCCGCTACCTTTAACAAACGCAACTTTCACCCATTCTGAATACTGACTGTTTAATACCTGATATTGTTTCTGTATTTCAAATCCAGAGTTGTTCTCTTCCTTTGCAGTTGTCCAATTCAGCGTTACACTTCGTTCTGAAATTGCCGAAGTAAAAGAAGCGAGTTCAACGGGAAGCGGATTACCATTTTCTATTCCTCCAAGTGAGGGTGGGGATGGACGTGTGAAACCAATGTAATAGGTTGTAATACTTGCAATCGTAACTCCTGCCCCTTTTAAAACATTGTTGGTTGATTGAAAATCACCGGGTGTCGTACCATTTACATCAGTAGGAGAAACAAATTGCGGGTCAACATTCAGACTATGTGCATCCTGCCCAATTACAATTGGCAATAATGTTTTATCTCCACTGTTGTAGCCTAAAGTGCCTCCGGTTCCCGAAACATAATAATCATTATAATCAATCGTTAAACCTGTAGTTCCGGAAAGATACACTGCGTAATGCTTTGCCGTTCCGCTTGTATTGCTCCGGGCATTTATCAGTAAATTATCCCTGAAATTTCTTGTATTAGTATTTGCGTTGTTATATAAGGCATAAGTATTTGCACATGCACTAACAGGAGCGGTTCCGCCTATATATATAGTATTGAAATAAACATTATTATTATTGTTGAGAGCACCATTTTCATAAATTCCACCAATTATATTATCATTTGAAACTCCCGCACCGAGACCGATGATGTTGTTAAAATATGTTGTCGCGCCTGCATTTATATATATACCGTAAACAGACACAGTAGTACTGCTCGAAGCAGTGGTAAGCGAATTGATAAAGTTACCGTTAACATTATTCGTACCTAAAGTAGGTCCGGAATAATATATTCCAAGAACCGAAACCGCTGCAGAACCATTCGTATTTGATAAGCTATATATTGTGTTGCCGCTAACATTCATACCCAAAGTACCGGATGCTGTTAAATATATTCCGATAACACTTGAAGCTACTCCGGTTCCTGTATTTCCTCCGGAATGTGTAAAATTTCTTACAGTATTTGACTGCTGATTTACTGTACTTGTGCTTGATGAGCGAATTCCTACTAACTGCCCGCTTGACTGATCCGATATTATATTATTTGCCGAAGCCGAACCAATGGTATTATTACTGACAGTTGTTGTTCCACCCGGAGCAAAATTATATATTCCAAAAAAATATGCGCTGGTTCCACCTGAAACTGCTGCGACAGTAATTGATGAAATGTTATTATTTGAAATCGTACATGAAGAACCTGTATTATAAATTCCACATTCACTACTGCCTGTTGTAGCTGAAGCATTAAAAGTAATACCGGAAATTGTATTGCCTGAAATACCTGCATTATTCGTTAAGTTGTTTATCAAAATATTTGCAGCTAAAAGGGAAGAAGAATAAGTAAAAGAAATATTGGTAACTGTGTTTCCTGTACAATTCGGATAATAGCCTGCACTTAAATTGATTCCATAATTTATAAATGTACCGCTCGTAATCATATTAATACCGCCAATTGTGTTGTTTTGAACGCTTGTAGCACGTCCTGTACCTGAGGTAATATTAATTCCTATAAAACCGGTACTGGTAGATGATGAACCAATTGTGCATGCATTTGTCTGTGTTGAATCAGCATATCCGATAATATTACCGTTAACTGTAAAACCATCCCCTCCTGTATTTATAAAAATACCGGTCCACGAACGACCATTAACAAGCAGTGTGTTTTTCTGATATATCCTGTTATTTTGTATCGTCCATGATGGTTTGCTTGTATTGGCGCTGTAGGAATCAAGATAAATTCCTGCTGGGTTACAGGAGGCTGTGCCAAAATCATGGATTTTGTTTCCTATTATTGTGTTCCCGTAATTTTCATAACCTGATGTACCATATGAATATATACATATGTTCGTTAGATGAGTATCATATGAGCTGATTTCACAGTTGCTGATTGTATTATTGGTATTTCCCGATGTCGGACTGGCATTACTGAAAACAATTGGGCAGCCTGTGTTATAACCAGAATTGTACCCTTGACCATCTCCTGAAATTATACAATTTGTAATAGTATTTGAACATGCTCCGTTCACAAATTTTATTGTTGATGANNATTTGAACCATTATAAAATGTATTTTGAATCTTAAGAGCATTGCCGCCGCTGTTTAAGCCGTCGATAGTTACCCTGTTTGCACCGTTTAATGTTATTATCGGTGTGTTGACTGAGCCGGAAATGGTTCTTGTTACTCCGCCTGAAGGATTGATGGTCAGAGTATAACCTCCAGCGCCTTGCTCAGACCATTGATTTAAAATAAATGTTCCGTCTTCCGTTGTTAAATCAGTAATTATATTAACGGTCAGATTACCGGATAAAACTTTCGTGTTAATATCGGCAAATAATCCGCTTGCTTTTGTTAATGATGTATATGTCGCCCCGGATGTCCCGACTGTTACGGTTCCGCTTAATGTATTGCATACATAATACGAGTTCGGAGTTGCTGCCTTTCCGTTAATATTCTGCACCGGTGGTGTAGTGCTGTAAGTCGCTCCGTAAGGATTGCATGATAAATTATTCGCATCATCCTGTGCAACGACAAAATATTGAATTAGTGTTCCAGCAACCACTGTTCCGCTTCCGCCGTTTATTATACTATAATCAATTGTAAAGCTGAACGGACTCGAAGAATTGCTTGCAACCGCATATTTCCAGCCGTTATCCGAGCTTGTGTTGCCTGCGAACACATTGGCATCTCCTGATTTTTTATAATATATCCTTGGTAAATTGGCTCCGGTTGAAACTCCGATAGCATCGGTTATAGTTGCAAAATTTGATAATACATAATTTGATGTCGATGATGTATTTGAAACTGGTGTATAAATTATATTCGGAGGAAATTTATCTGAAGCAGTAAAGTTATCTGCGTCGGCTCCTATATCAACCGGTGTCAATCCGCTTCTCGTTTGTAAGTCATAATCATCGATTACTCCAACATCTATTCCTGATGCTTCTGCCGGCGTAGTATTTTGAAGATGCATATCGGTCGTAGCATTTGTTCCGTTAGGGACTTTAAACATCGGGTCTCCGAACCCACTGTTGTAATCCTGGAAAGTTGCTTGTCGCCATTGGTCTAAATTTGTTATTGTAACTCCGTAATATCCTAATTTACCCGAAGCTGCATTAAAGATATTGTAATTTGAAGTAAAACCGGGTGTCATACCTGAAGTTGAAAGACCTATAAAAATAGCATAGTGACTACCTCCTCCGCCTGTCCGGATATTGGAAAAAATATTATTTTTAATGTTTGAATTTGTATTTGGAGAAAGGGTATAAAAATCATATGTAGTTGAAAAACCGGATGTGGTGCCCCCAATATACACGCTGTTAAAATAATATGTTGAATTAAGACAAGTTGAAGCTTCGAATATTCCGTAAATAGTCGCTCCAAGCGAAACATCATTACCTGCGGGATCTTTACCCAGACTTATCATATTATTCTGGACATTTGCAGCCGAAGATAAATTTAAATATATTCCGGCTAAAGTTGATGATGTTGAAGAAACAGCCGTTATACCGATATTATGAATGAAATTTTTTGAAATTGTTATAGGTGAAAATGAATAAATTCCGCTAAAATTTGCTGAATAAGTTGAACCTGCACTGCCAACTGTAATTGAACTGATTGAATTTTTTGAAAGGGTTCCGTAAAATGAAGAACTTATACCCATACCGAATGAACCTCCACTACCTGTTGAAATCGAAGTTATAGTAATTGAAGAGGAAGTTCCGCTCGTACTGCCGATAACATTGCCCGTGATTGTACCTACATTAGCATATCCACTAATCAGAAACATTCCGCTCCATATTCCCGGAGTAACGGTTGCGATTGATGTCGAAGTCCAGTTAAAATTTCCGATGGTGTTTCCCTGAATGTTGTTATATCCTGTGATAATACCTGAATTATTATATATACCTACAAATAAATTTGCAAAACTGCCTCCGACATTCCATGCACTTCCTCCGCAACCCGCGGAACTTCCGCCTATGTAATTTCCGGATACAGTGAAACTGCCGGTAGTAACTGTATTTAAATATATTCCATATTGCGTACAGCCTACAGTTGCAGTCATTGCAGCTGTCTGGTAAAAACTATTATTGGAAATTGTCCACGCCGAATTATATGAACTTAAATACATTCCATAAGAATTATACCCCGCACTGAAAAAATCATACAAATTACAATTTGAAATAGTGTTATTGGAATTATTAACGCTTCCCATCGCCGCAAAAATCAAAACCTGTGGTAATGTGGTTCCTGTTCCTGCATCTTTTATGTCACAATAATTTATTGTATTGTTACTGTTCCCTGTCGATGTGCCGCCGCCGAAATAGATAACACCGTTAGTCGGAGTGTTGTTGGCAGTAACAGTTTCTCCCTTTACCATGCAATACTTTATTGTGTTATTGTTGGCATAATTATTAAATTGAATTGTATATCCTGTCGTAGTAGTATTTTCAATAATCAGGTTTTCTGCTCCTCCCGTTCCTCCTGCCTCGCCGTCAATTATTACATAACTGCTTTGGTTCAACTTTAAAGTTCCGGTTGCATTCGAGGAAGTAATGGAAATGCTGCTTATACCTGATGCCGGTCTGATTGTAATCGTATTCGTTGCGCTTGCACCGGTTATTGCAGTCAGATTGATGGGATAGGTTTCATTTGCTCCTGTATAAGATGACTGAACTTCAATGACCTTAGCACTTGAAATAACTCCAAGTCCAGCCCAGGCCGCAGTTATAGAGTTATAATAACTTCCGCCCACAATCTGCACTGAATTTGCCTGCGCCCAAAGATTCATATGTGTCGAAAGCAGTAAGAAGAAACAGAAAAGGAATATAATTTTTTTCATATTTTAATCCTCAATTTTGAGTTCAATTTTTGTAAATTCTAAAATCTTTTAATATAAATTGGAAATTTGAATATAATTTATTTATTATTTTTTTCCTGTTAATATTTTTTAAAAAATAATAAGAATTAATATATTTTTTTTTATTTGTCAGGAATTTTTAATAATTGTTCCAAAAATATTCCGTTAATATTTTTGAACCTCACATAATAGAATGCCTCTTATAAAATATTAATTATTCAATCTTATACCGGAGTTTGTCATTTTTCTTTAGGTTGCACACAACGACAATTTAAAAATGTCACAAAAAAATAATAAATCTTCAATATTAATAATTGCGGAAAATTTATTATTTGGGCATAAGCATTTGAAATGAGTGAGGATTTTGAAAGAATATTAAGACAATCTTAATCCCCCCGGATTCGATGTACTTTAATGTTCCAACTAAATAACTTACCCTATATTCTTAAAATAATACTGTGAGAAAACTATAAATTCGCAAGTCAATTTATATCTACATAACAAATATATGCTATTATATTTTCAATATCAACAAATAAATTTTTTTATTTGCAATTATTTGGCATAACTTCGGCCAAATTATAAAAACTATAATTTATATTCGAAATATTATTAAAATACTGTTAAATAATTTAAATTTCTGAAAATAAAATTGATAAAGGAACTTAAAAACTGCCTGAAATTATCAACAGACTCTATTTAATTCAACTTTATTTGTTATTTGTTATAAGTATTTCTCTGGATCTTAATATTATTAATAGCTCCAAATTAATCTCGTTTTAATGTTTAATAAGCTATTTTTCAACCATATTTGCGCTTCTTCTTAAATTTTGAATCAAAAGTTTTTAGCATAAGCTATGGTAACTCATAATCAACCATTTTGTAGCGACTAATCAGCTGTTAAAATTGTGAGGGAACAGATTTTATTTTTATTTTATATTCTCTTCTTTCTTTTCCTTTTCAATTTTCATTTTCAGGAAATCCATAAGTATTCACTCAAATCATAACTTTTCAATCACGGTACTTATGATGACCAACTCATATTGTACAAATCATCCAAACCTACATAAAACAATAGTTTATTTTTGCTTTTGTAATTTTAGATTTTGCTCTGTTGGACAATCTTTTTTAATAACTGCTTAACTGTTGCTTCACTCTTGATTTTAATGTGCATCAGTTTCCCGGACTGTTGCAGGCTTTAATTTTTATTTGTTTTCAGAGCTTTTTTCCTGAATGCTTAACTCTTGCGTCACTAGCTCAGACATAAGTCTAGATAACTCACGCGCACTGCTAAAACAAGGTTTAATCAAAACTTTTCAAAGGATGCAATCAAAGACAACCAACTTAATTTTAATGATTTTTAAAACTACTTAATTGTTGAATATTTTATTAAGTATGTTTATTTTATATTATGAAAATTAGTATTTAGTTTATGACAATTCAGGAACAAGTTGCGTATTGGATAGAATTAGCTGAACAGGATTTACCTGTAGCTGAAAGTTTATTTAAGAATGGACATTATATGTGGTGTTTATACATAGGCCATCTAATTCTTGAAAAAGTATTAAAAGCTAAATATGTTAAAGATAATGAAAATACTCCTCCGAAAGTTCACGATTTACTTAAATTAGCAAAATCAACCAAACTTAAATTAACAACAGAGAGCGAAGAATTTTTAAATAGAGTAACAGATTTTAACATAGAGGCAAGATATACTGATTATAAATCAAAATTTTATAAGCTTTGCACAAAAGAATTTACTGAAACTAATTTTTCTATGATAAAGGAAACTTATGAATGGATAAAGAAAGAACTAAAATAGATAATATTATTCAGAATTTAAAAGGATACATAAAATTATTGGAAAGTAATAATTTCCCAATTAAAACTGCTTATCTTTTTGGCTCCTATGCAAAAGGAACAGATAATGATTGGAGCGATATTGATGTGCTTTTAGTATCGGATTCTTTTGAGGGTGTAAGATTTTTTGATAAAGAAAAAATAAGAAAAATTACTTTATCTTATAATTCCGATATTTC
>PNBM01000135.1 GCA_003135995.1 Ignavibacteriota bacterium
CTACACCAGATAAATCCGGTTTTTTTGATATTGTTGGTAATTCTTTTGAAAATATTATATGTTTCGGAGGTGTAACGGGCAAAACATCTTTTTTTCACTGGAACGGAAAAATATGGAGCGATGAAAAAATTGGTGACCAATATGTCTCGGATATATTGACAGGTAAAATGGTAAACGATAATTATTTTTGCGGTGTGAATTCCGGATTTATAGATGTTCCTTTACTATATCGAGCTTATAGAAAACATTAAAAAATAAAAACAAAAAATATTTTCCCTCTCGTTTCCAAAGTCCTCCTGAACTTGTTTCAGGATNNAATAGCTTTTCTGCGGCGGCGGTGGGGAGAATGTTTCCCGAAAGAATTTCTTCTTTAATTTTCGGAAATAATTTTATGATTTCGGGATTTGTGTAAAAACTTTTTTTAATCTGTTCTTCAATCATGCTGTAAACCCATTCGAGGGATTGCGATTTTCTCCTATCATTAAAAACGCCTGATGATTTTGTAATTTCTTCGAAGTTAAGTATGAGATTCCATAATTCGGGAATGCCTTCACCCGTAATCGCAGAGCAGATATATGCATCGGTATTCCATCCTTTTGTTGCCGGAGTTAAATATTTTAATGCCATCGAAAATTCTGCACGTGTTCCCCTCGCTTTAGGTTTATTATCTCCGTCTGCTTTATNNGCTTTATTAATCAGCAATGAATCAGCGAGTTCGATAACGCCTTTTTTAATTCCCTGCAACTCATCGCCTGCACCGGCTATCATAACGAGTAAAAAGAAATCTACCATAGAACGCACGGTTACTTCGCTCTGACCGACTCCAACTGTTTCAACAAGAATAACATCATATCCTGCGGATTCACATATAAGCATTGTTTCACGGCTTTTCCTTGCAACACCTCCAAGTGCGCCGGAAGAAGGTGACGGACGGATGAAACAATTATTTTCCCGCGAAAGCCTTTCCATCCGGGTTTTATCGCCGAGTATGCTTCCTTTCGTTACAGTACTGCTCGGGTCTATTGCAAGCACGGCAACTTTATGTCCCTGCTCAATTAAATATAAACCAAGAGTTTCTATTAAAGTACTTTTTCCTGCACCGGGAAAACCTGTTATCCCGACCCGAATTGATTTTCCTGTATGCGGCAGTAATTCTTTCAGAACTTCCTGAGCTTTTGCATTATGGGCAGGGGAGTTGCTTTCGATTAAAGTGATTGCGCGCGATAAAATAGTTCTGTCGTTTTCCAGAACACCTTTTACAAAATTTTCAATCGAAAGTTCTTTTCTCTTTTTTGTTTGAATTTTAGATGCAGATTTAGAATGGGGTTCGATTCCTTTCATAACTTTAGTAGCAAAAGCATCTCCGGCATTTTCCGGCACCCAATCGGGAATATATGATTTATCTTTTTTCTGCATACTCATAATATTATAAAATATTGTGATACGTTAAAGGAAGAAAGCAGTAATATGTTATTTTTCATAATCTCATTAATATTAATTCCATTTATCGAAACTAATAACTCTCATAACATTGTTATAATATATTAGAAGGAAAATATTTTTTATAATATTGAGATTTAATCTTCAATGAAAAATTGCGATTTCCGGAATCTTTTAAACAATAATAAACTCACATAATACAATTGAGAAAAATAATATTTCAGAATCTGATTTCACTTGACGGATTTTTTGAAGGACCGAATAAAGAAATTGACTGGCACAATGTTGATGATGAATTCAATAAATTTGCAAACGAATTTCTCGACAGCGTTGATTTGCTTTTATTCGGAAGAATTACTTATGAACTTATGGCAAGTTACTGGCCGACTGAAAATGCAATTAAAGATGACCCGATGGTTGCGAACAGAATGAACAGTATATCCAAAATTGTATTTTCGAAGACACTCGATAAAGCCGAATGGATAAACACGAAACTGATTAAAGAAAATGTTGTTGATGAAATTCTGAAATTAAAACAGCTGCCGGGAAAAGACATTGCAGTATTCGGAAGTTCAGATTTATCATTGATTCTGCTGCAGCACGGATTGATTGATGAAATCAGGGTACTCATAAATCCGGTTGTAATAGGAAACGGAAAAACAATATTTACCGGTATTAATGAAAAACTTAAATTAAAATTATTAAAAACAAAATCATTCGAATCGGGTAATGTAATGATATATTACAACCCAATTAAATTATGAACGTGTTTTAGTACTATTGAAAAATTTAAAGGAGAAAAAAATGTTTACATCAAAATATGAAACGCAGATTTATGCTGTTATGAGAATTATGGTTGGATTTCTTTTCTTATGGCACGGCTCGCAGAAACTATTTTCATTTCCGCCTTCGGGAGGCTCGATGCCATTGCCTGTTCTTTTTATAGGAGGTTCAGTCGAATTTTTCGGCGGACTATTAGTAATGGTTGGACTCTTTACACGTTACGCAGCATTTATTGCGAGCGGCGAAATGGCTTATGCTTACTGGACTTCACACAGTCCAGGTGCTTTGTTACCGCTTTTGAATCACGGAGAACTTGCGGTGCTTTATTGTTTTGTATTTTTGTTTATTTCGGCAAAAGGTTCAGGGATTTTCAGCATTGACCAATTAATTGGAAAAAGAAATAAAAATCCGGAAAAAATAGTTAAATAAAAAACAATTTCCACTAAGAAATTTTTATATAGAAAGGAATAAAAATAAATGGCAACACTAAATCCTTATTTAAATTTTAACGGCAACGCAGAAGAAGCGTTCAATTTTTATAAATCTGTATTCGGCGGAGAATTTTTGTCACTTCAACGCTTTAAAGATACACCTGAAGCAGGAAAGGCTTCTAAAGAAGAACAAAATAAAATAATGCACGTCGCACTACGTATAGGAAAAGGAAATGTTTTAATGGCATCAGACGTACTTGAATCTATGGGTTTTAAACTTGTGAACGGTACAAATTTTTCTTTGACTGTTAGTGTGGATAGTGAAGAGGAAGCTACAAATTTATTCAATAAACTTTCTGCCGGCGGACAGGTAAATATGCCTTTGCAAAAAACATTTTGGGGTGCTTTCTTCGGAATGCTGAAAGATAAATTCGGAATTAACTGGATGGTAAGCTATAGTCAGAACCAGCAGTATTGATTTATGTATTGCGGAGTGGTGAAAATTATTTTTACCTATTTGATTGTTTTGCTCAATTGCCACGACTTTGAAGTCGTGGTATAGAATACAAAATCGGGGCTTTAGCCCAAAATGATTAAATATTAAGGGCTAAAGCCCTTTGTTGGTTTAATATAATCCCACGAGCTAAAGCTCGTGGCAATTGAGCTGAACAGATATTTATAGAATTAAAAAACCAATGGTTTTTCTTTACTTGAACAAATTACGGACTTTAGTTATTTTTTCCAAAACGAATTGTATAATATGAAACTCAATGTAATCTTAACTGGTGCGACTGGAATGGTTGGCGAGGGAGTGCTTATAGAATGTTTAGCTCATCCTGTTGTTGAAAAGATTTTGTTAATTGGCAGAAAGTCTTGCGGCGTAACGCATCCGAAGCTAAAAGAAATAATTCATCCGGATTTCAAAAATCTTGCCCCGATTGAAAACCAACTGACAAATTACAATGCCTGTTTCTTTTGTTCAGGCGTCTCGTCTATCGGAAAAAGTGAATCCGAATATTTCGATTTAACTTATACTCTCACTTTAAACTTTGCAAAAACTCTGAGCAAACAAAATCGTGAAATGACTTTCTGCTATATCTCGGGCGCCTCAACAGACAGCACTGAAAAGGGAAAGATGATGTGGGCGCGCGTGAAAGGTAAAACGGAAAATGATTTAATGAAACTTCCGTTCAAACAGGTTTATAATTTCCGTCCGGGATTTATGCGCGCAACAAAAGGGATGAAAAACACACTCAAATATTATAAATATGTTGGCTGGCTATATCCCGTACTGAGATTTGCTTTTCCGAAATTTGTTATCACATTAAAAGAACTTGGATTGGCTATGATAAATTCCGCAGTGAAAGGTTACGGGAAAAATATTTTGGAAGTGAAAGATATTTTAATCTTATCTAAATGAATAATTTAACCACCACTATATATAATGGAAAAACGGTTGAACTGCTTTCAAAAATTACCTGTCCGGACTGCGGACATAAAAAAGATGAAATTATGCCGACTGATGCCTGCGTCCACTTTTATGAATGCGAAAATTGCAAAACAATATTGAAGCCAAAGCAAGGTGATTGCTGTGTCTTTTGCAGTTACGGAACGGTTAAATGCCCGCCGATTCAAGCAGGTGATAATTGCTGTTAATCAAAAGGAACCTTTAAAAGGAAAATAGAATTCTATTAAAGAGTTTCATTATAGCAAATGTTATAAAAAAGGGATTTAAAAAATTAAATACATAATTATATGTCGTACACACTCACACAAAAAGTAATGTTTGAAAACACTACAACGGATAAATTATATTCAATGTATCTCAACCCTAAACATCATTCCGCAATCACGGGAGGCAAGCATGCAGAAATCTCTGATGTCGAAGGAGCTAAATATAATGCGAATGGCGGAGGTCATTACGGAAGGAACCTTCAGCTTATAAAAGATAAATTAATTGTCCAGTCCTTTATTGCGGCTGACTGGGAAAAAGGTGAAGTCGAATCAACTCTTATTTTATATTTCGAACAAAAAGGAAGCGACGTGATTATGCACGTTACTCACGCAAATATTCCCGACAGGCAGGCGAATGCAATAGATATGGGCTGGAAAGAAATCTACTGGACTCCATGGAAAGAGTATCTTATGAAGTTAAAACAAAATGCCGAGCCGTCGATGTGATAATATTTTTTTAGCACACAGATTAGACTGACAAAAAATTTGTCATTCCTTTATGTTAAAATGCAAGTCTCTAATGTTTTTTAATATATAAGTTTCCTATGGCATAAAAAATTTATAACAAGTCTTTTATTAGCAGTCTAATTTTTTTATTAGCCGCAAGTTCTACTTATTATGTTTAAATGTCGGGCCGCAGTCTAGCGAATGAGCGGTCCTTTGGCCGCAGAATGACAAAAGCGTATCCCGACTAAATTTTTTGTTTTATAAATTTTTTTGTGCCTTTTTTCCTTGTTCTTTTTTTCTCACTAAATATCAGCTATTTAGGCTGCTATCTTATATTGTTCTCTCGTTCGCATTATACTTCGTATTCTGTTCAGTAATATTCCTGCTATAATTATTATTGCTTTTGAACCTCGCATCCTCTTCGTTAGTTTTGTATATCTTGAGAGTAATGTCTTATCCTTTCTTCTTGCTATCCAACTCGCTTCTATTATTATTTTCTTTAAAAATTTATTTCCTCTTCTGGTTATTCCCGTCTTTATTTCTTTTTCTCCGCTTGAGTGCTCCTGGGGTATTAATCCAACGTAACTCTTTAGTTTGTTTGTATCTTCGAACCTTGAAAAATTTCCAATCTCAATTAGTATTGTCATTNNAGCTGATAAAATACTTATACCAGGTACACTAATTAATATTTTTACATCTTGTTTATATTGTTCCGTTTTTGATAATTCCAATATTTTCTTGTCAATCTTTTTTATCTCTTCATTGTATACCTTTATCATTTTTATTAATTTTTCTATAACATCCTTACCCTGAGTTGTAAGATATTCTATCCTCGATAAGCCTTGAATGAATTTGGTGCTCCAACTTTTATTGTCTACATAATCTATTCCAATCGTTTTTCCAAAAAACATTAGATTACTTTTTATATAGTTCTTTGATCTGGTTCTATCTCTTACCAGCTTATCTCTTAATCTCAGTAATACTCTATGCTCTCGTTGTATCTTTTCCGGAATATATATTCCTTCTAATAATCCGGCTCTTAATTTCTGAGCTAACTGTTTGCTGTCATTCCTGTCTGTCTTAAATTTTTTATCCTTATTACTCATCGGTATATCCGCAGGTGATACAACAACA
>PNBM01000169.1 GCA_003135995.1 Ignavibacteriota bacterium
CGTAATATATTCCGGTATCAATTTTTATTTTTTCAGTCCATTCATAAATCAGGCCACCGTTTAAAAAGTACTCAAAGCTTTTAAGTTCATTATCCCTGGAAATTAAATTTTCAACAAAAAAACTAATATTTCTGATTAAAGGATGACCGAAAGTTGCTGTGGCCGATAAGTCAGGATGATAGCCATTTCTTAATTGATTATCTGCAAGATCAATTTCAAATTGAGCTCCAAAATCCCAGTCGTTTGTCAGTGTCAGAGCAAACGGGAGAATTACGCCACCGGTNNCTTTTTCGGTCACAAACGATTCAAACACAAGTTGCAGATCCAGAGAATTAGTAATCCCAGCCTTAAAATTAAATGCATTATACTGGTTGCGTATGGTTTTTATTCCATCAATTGTTGAATGGTCAGATTTAAAAAGATCTGTTTCAATTTGAAAATGGCCTGCATCAACAGAATATGCACTTTCAGTGACATCAGGACGATCCATTTCAAAACTCCTCATCAGTTTTGCCGGAGTCGGATGAAAAAGGTTATAACTGGTTTTTGTCGAATCCTGTGGAATTCCAGCATTGCATAAATAAGTCAAAGTCAATATCATCACCGAGGCAAAGAATCTTAGCATTATTTTAGCTGATTATTAATAATGGTATTTTAGTTTTATGCCTTACTGAATCAACGGTTGTCCCAAATACAAGATCCTTAAATCCTTTATGACCGTGAACTCCCATTACGAGCAAATCTATATTTTGACTTCTGATTATTTTTGTTATCTCCTTTGCTGCATTTCCAAAACCAATTTGAATATTTGCCTTGTAACCTAATTCTTTAAGATCAGTCTGATACTTAACCAGACTATCCTGATCCAGGTTAGTTTCGTAATCCCTTGTGTTTTTACCCAGATATCTGGCAGCAGCGCTTTCCACGATATGTATAATAGTATAATTTGCCGACTTTCCGCCCTGATTTATTGCATTCTTTATTAATTTCAGATCATTCCCGGTAAAATCGATTGCAATTCCAATGTTGTTATATTGGATAGATGGTCCTGATATAAAGTTTTCCGCCTGTCCATGCGGTAATTGCGATATTTTTTCTGTCTTAGATGTAAGAAAAGGATGTATAAAAACATATCCCAAAAGAGCAAAGCAGGCAAGGATAACTGGTATTACAATTGCATAGATGATAATTTTATTGTCAGTTGCATTATTTATCCAGCCGGAAATTTCATCAATAACAAGGTGAATATTAAGATATACAATTATTGCGGCACTCGTCCAGGCTAGAATTTTTACCCATAATTTTATTGTAAATTCCTTCATATATTTTTTATCGGAATTAAAATGGATAAGCGGAATAACTGCAAAACCAAGCTGAAGACTTAATACTACCTGGCTTAGAATTAGCAGGCTTCCCAAAGCTTTATCTCCGAAGTAAATAATTGTGATTAATGCCGGGATAATAGCAAGCAACCTTGTGATTAAGCGTCTTATCCAGGGTTGAATTCTAAAATTCAAATGCCCTTCCATAACAATCTGACCAGCTAAGGTACCAGTAATTGTTGAACTTTGTCCTGAGGCAATCAAAGCAATTGCGAAAAAAGTAGGCGCGGTTTTGCCGAATAATTTGTTTAAAAGAATAGAAGCATCCTGAATTTCGGCAATATGAAAATATCCATTGACATAAAATGCTGCGGCTGCAAGAACTAATATTGCAGCATTTACAAAGAAAGCCAGGTTAAGTGCAATTGTTGTATCAAAGAAATTCATTCTTATCGCATTTTTCATTCCTGCAGAAGTGTTTTCAAATGTTCGGGTTTGAACCAGGGATGAGTGCAAGTACAGGTTATGAGGCATTACTGTTGCTCCGATAATACCAATTGCAATATACAATGCGTCGCCATTTAATTTGGTAGGGATTAATCCTATAATCACATCCCCATAAACAGGAGCGACAACAAACATTTCAATAAGGAAAGAGAGTCCGATGATGAAAACGAGGGAAACTATAAAAACTTCCATTGTTCTGATACCTCTGTTAATCAGGAAAAGCAGCAAAAGAGTGTCGAGGGCAGTAACACTTATACCCCAAATCAGCGGAAGTCCAAATAATAAATTTAGCCCTATCGCCATTCCTACTATTTCTGCCAGATCACAGGCTGCAATTGCAATTTCAGCTAAAATATATAATGGAATGTTTGCCCATTTAGGATAGGCATTTTTTGAAGCCTGAGCTAGGTCCATACCTCTTACTATCCCAAGCCTGGCACTAAGCGACTGCAGAAGCACAGCAATGAGGTTTGACATAAGTAATACCCATATCAGTTTATACCCGAATTCTGAGCCTCCTGCAATATCTGTTGCCCAGTTGCCGGGATCCATATAACCTACAGCAACCAAAAAGCCCGGTCCGGAAAATGCGATGAGTTTACGCCAGAAATTAGCAGAAGGATTTACCGGAATCGAGGCATTTACTTCCGGCATTGATAAAGTTGTGGATTTTGAACGCCAACCACTTTCACTATTATCAGATTCGATATTGTTTGCAACGTCAACGGCTTTTTTAGAAACTTCTTTATTGTTGTTCTCTAATGTCATTATTAGTTTTTTTCAAATAATATTTGCAAAATATTTATTTCGTATTTATTAATTACTTTATATCATCTTCCATAAAGAGACTACAAAGTAAATAATGTTTTGTTATTTACTATAATCAAGATGTCTTCGATTAACTTAATAGTTCCACTCTATTTTAGTCTTTTAATCTAAAAGAAAAACCTGTTGACAAAAAATATTTCGGTGCATTGTCAGTAAGACCTATACCGCCTGAAAAATCTAAAGAAACATTTGGACGTATTAAATAGCTTAGTCCGCAGTCAATCCTATGGTCTGCTTTAGATTTTTCAGGAGCAAAGCCATAAATTTCTGAAAATATGCTAAATTTATTAGTAATGGAATAATCTGTAGTAATAGTATAAATAAATATTGGGTATGGCGATTCACCGTCCCACTCTGCTCCAAGATTATATCCAAGTGAAAATTTTTCGGACAAAGTGTGTTGCATTGTAAACTTGAATGCCGGTGCATAATAAGTTGCTTTGAAATTATCAGTTGCAAAGTGTGGAATTGTCAGGTATCCTATAAAAGAAGTAGTTGGTAAAATTCCTTTTTCATCGGAAATCTTTTCTTTGATACGTAAAGTGACAGGATTTAAACCTGTTATTGTTTTATCAGAAGATATTGTAGTAAATTCCGTAATTAATCCGACTTCAAAATAATCACTGATTCCATATTTAAATAAAATCGAAGGATTGGTAAAAGATTTTGTGCTATTATCTGTTCGTTCAAATGAAAAACCATTTTCCATTTGGAAATGATTTTTGGGAACGGTAAAAGGAGTTTCTGTCTGGTCAGGTCTGTCGGTTTGAATAGGAGTTATATCCTGCCCAAATGAATTTATTTTACTAATCAAAATCATAACTACAATTATTAAAATATATTTAACCATAAGATTTTGTTACACTTTATTCCTAATGTTTTAACCGGCTGTATTTATTCCGGTTCGCAAAGTACTTTTATGAAATAAAATAATATAAATTATTAAATTTTTTAATTTCTTCAAATAAATAAAAATTCATTCCTCGGAGTTTCGATAAATCGTTTTTATTTTTCCGAATGTATAAAAACTTATTATTTTATTAAATAGATAAAAAAATAAAAATTGAATATGAAATAACCTGAGATGATTATTATGTATAGGGAGTCCCTTTAAGATCCGCTAAGAATCACGATATGCAGAGCATCGGGATGCAAAAAACGCAAATCGGGATCAAGAACAAAGAGCGACTTCAAATGGGGGAAGGAGCTACGAATTTTATAAATTTCCCATTTTTTATGAATTTTACGAATTCCTTTATAATATTTTTATAATTTCCTCTTGCCTTTTTATATTTTACTCACAACTTAATGATTAATTTTGTAATTGTTAAGATGTAAAACTATTTAATATAATGAAAAATAAATTTGTAAATATTTTATTATTAATAATTCTTTTTGCTTCTTCGGCTCAAAGTCAGATTGTTTTAACATTAAAAAAATCTTTTATAGATTCTATAAAAGATAAAATAACATTAACTTTAGATTACACTCTTGATAAAGCGAATGATAAAAATTTAGATTTATATTCAAATTTTCATACGGGCAAAAACCCACCAGTCAATAATTCTAAAAAAAGTAAAGATTTAATAATTGCCGGAAGAAATCAATATGTCGGATTAACAATTGTAGCAAGAGTATTTAATGCAAAAACAGATTTAAACGCAGTTGATATTATTAATCAAAATAAAGGAAGCATAATTAATGTAACCGGTGTTTGGCGGCTCTGGTGCGATTATTTAGGAAACGATGAATTTTTTCAAGGTAAAGTTAATGAAGAACCGAATGATTATAATCCGCCTCATGTATTTGAACTAACACCTGTTTTAAAAATTAATGATAAAAACCTTTTAGGTTTTAATGATGAAATAAATGTTCATAGAATCTTCAGTGCGGAAACTGCATTTGACAGATTCTCATCCGCAAAATGCAACATTAAAATAAACGACAGCATGATTACATTGGTTACACAAGGATTAGGATATGATTTTATTGACTTTGTTTTACAGTTAAATGATTTACCGAAAATAAAAAAAGATGGCAGAATTGTTTTTGGTAATGTTTATAGCAAAGAAGGAGATTTATTATATTCAAATCTCAGAATGATATTTATTAAAGATTCCGAACCTGAAAAAACTGTCTCGGAATTAGCAAAAGGTGACAAGTTGAGAGTTTTAGGAATTCCAAGAATAAATCTGAATGAAATTGATTCAAGAATAAATAATTCCGATACAAATAAAGATTTATTGAATGAAAATCTTCCGTTCGAAATGATTATAATATCTGTTTTAAATTAATAATTTTTCAAGCTCAATCTTAAATTATGAAAAATCTAAAATATTTAAAGGCGGAAATATCAATAATTTTAGTGATATTTATATTTTATTTATTAGCTGCTTTCATTGTTCTGGAACTGGCAAATACAGATTATATAAGGAATAAAACGATTCATATCGATGGAAAAGTTGTCGGTTCAAGATGGGTGTTCTATGAACGAAATAATAAATAATGAAAAAACGAAAATATTTAATTGCGAAAATAATATTAATAATATTCATATTTGCATTTTACTTGTTCGCCATTTTCATCGTTACAGATTTTTTAAAAAGCAATAATATAAGGAATAAGATTATACATAGATATGGGAAGGTTATATGTTCAAACCCCGTGTTCTATAAACAATTAATTATTAACGAAAAATATAAATAAAAAAAATAATGAGAATAATATATTCAACTACGGTTTTTGTTTTTTTAATAATGATGATATTTTTACAATCAGTATTTTCACAGGATTTCGGGAAAAATAATTTGGCTTTCCTAAAAAACATAGAATCAAACAATCAAAGTATATCAAATAAATTTTCACAAGATTCATTAAAAACAACTGATGAAAAACCTGCAAGTGAACCGTTTGCGTTTGGTGATTTCACGTGGTTAAACGGGAACGACAGAAGACACACTCAATTACTCGATACAAAATATTTTACGGGCAGTTTCATGCTCGATATGAACTACACATACTCGAACCATCACCCCATAGATAATACAGTTGTTGGTTCTACGGCATTGGCAAGAAACAACGAATTTGAAGTGTCGTTTGCAAGCATAGGCGGAGATTTACATTATAATAATGTACGCGGAAGAATTATGCTTCAGTTTGGAACAAGAGCCACCGTAGTTCCCAGAAATGATTTTAGCACAACAAGGGGACAATTTGATTTGGCTAATGCTTACCGATATTTCAGCGAAGCCTACGCGGGTTATCACTGGGACACCTGGCATGGAATAAATCTTGACGCAGGAATTTTTATGTCTTATGTCGGTCTCTTTTCATATTACAATTGTGAGAACTGGGCGTATCAACCTTCATTTACTTCGGATAATACACCCTGGTTTTTTAACGGATTGCGTTTGCAAACTTTTCCGAGTGATAAATTGAAAGTTGAATTATGGTTAATAAATGGATGGCAGACATACGGAAAATTTAATGATAATCCCGGAGTGGGCTGTCAGATATTATATCGTCCGGTCGAATCGGTTCAAGTACTTTCAAATGATTATTATGGAACGGACACGCAGGATAAACCCGGTAGAATAAGGGTTCATACGGATAACAGTCTGGAAGTCAGATATTATAATCATCCCGGAAAATTTTTGCACCGAGCGGCATTTTCTTTAACAGGTGATTTAGGTTTTGAAAACGGTGACGGTGTAACTGCTTTCGGCGGTGATGGTGGTCCTGCACAAAATTTTATTAGCGGAATGTTTTATAATCGTTTATGGTTTTCAAATGACCACTTTGGATGGACATTTGGAGGCGGTGTAATTCATAATCCCGGAAGATACCTTGTCCTTTTACCAACAGGCGTTGCCGGGCAATTATTCAATACGTCACCCGGTTCAAAATTCGATGGGTGGGATGTATCTACAACCTTTGACTGGATGCCTGAAGAAAATATTACATGGAGACTTGAATTTGTTCATCGTGAAGCAAATGTTCCTTACTTTGCCGGACCCGGAGGTGTAACCTCACCTGATGGATATAATACAACTACTATTCCACCGGGTTGGATGCCCGACCAGGTAAAAGCTGAATCGAGAATAATANNAAAAGCATCATTAATATTGCAAATTTTAAGAATATTTTGAATTTTCGAATTTCTTTATAAAATTTTTATAATATACTTATATCTTTTTATTTTTTACTCACAACTTATTGATTAATTTTGTAGTTAATTATTAGAAATTAATATTAATCATCTTATGGTTACAGAATATATTATCGGAGGCATTATTTCTTTTCTTCTCTTTATTTATTTGTTTTACGTCATTTTTAAACCAGAAAAATTTTAATATAATATGAAAATTACTGATATAATTCAGGTTATATTTTTTATTTTAGTTTTGACANNAAACACTTTCTTACACCTGTATTCGGAAAGTTTGAGAATTTCATTTATAAATTCTTGAAATTGAATCCCGATGAAGAAATGAACTGGAAGAAATATATGTGGGCTGTACTCATTTTCAATTTTGGAGGATTTCTACTTCTGTTCATTCTACAAATAATTCAGAAATGGCTGCCGTTAAATCCTCAGGGTTTTCCGAACGTTCCGTTTGACCTCGCATTTAATACAGCTATGAGCTTTGTTACAAACACTAACTGGCAAGCTTACGGCGGAGAAAATACTATGAGTTACGGAACTCAAATGCTTGGATTAACTGTACAAAATTTTCTAAGTGCTGCAACAAGCGTAGCAGTACTTCTCGCNNAAGCTCGGAAACTTCTGGGTTGATATAGTAAGAACAACATTATATATTCTTTTACCTTTAGCGATACTTGTTTCGATATTGCTTGTAAGCCAGGGAGTAATTCAAAATTTTTCTTCTTATCCGACAGTTAAAACTCTGGAGGGAATTGAACAAGTAATTCCTTTGGGACCTGCGGCATCTCAAATTGCAATCAAACAACTCGGAACGAACGGCGGAGGATTTTTCAATGCAAACAGTTCGCACCCATTTGAGAATTCGACACCTTTTTCAAATCTCATCGAAATGCTAAGTCTAATTGTACTTGCTGCGGCATTTACTTATACATATGGACTGATGGTCGGTTCTAAGAAAGAAGGATGGGTGTTGTTTGGAGTTATGTTATTTTTATTGGTTGCGGGTATATTAACTTCACTTTATTCCGAATACTTATATAATCCGATATTAAATACTGCATCTCCTCTTGAAGGCAAAGAGCTAAGATTTGGAATTGTTAACAGTGTAATCTGGTCAACTTCAACCACTGCTACAAGTTGCGGTGCTGTGAATGCTATGCACAGCAGTCTTACTCCGCTCGCCGGAATGGTTGCAATGATTAACCTCATGCTCGGGGAAATTGTCTTTGGCGGGGTTGGTTGTGGAATGTATGGAATGATAATTTTCATTTTCCTTACAGTGTTTGTTGCCGGATTAATGGTTGGAAGAACTCCTGAATATCTCGGGAAAAAAATTGAAGCATTTGATGTTAAAATGGCAATAATAGCCATAATAGTTCCAAATTTTGTGATACTTGTATTCACAGCGTACGCTGCTGTTACGGTCGCAGGTTTATCAAGTTTAGGTAACGCCGGACCGCATGGACTGTCTGAAATTATATATGCTTTCTCTTCAGCAGTGGCAAATAACGGAAGTGCCTTTGCGGGGCTGAATGCAAATACAGTTTTTTATAACATATCATTAGGTATTGCAATGCTTTTGGGAAGATTCCTTGTAATTGTGCCTGCACTTGCAATCGCAGGTAATCTCGTTAGAAAAAATAAATCTCCTGTGAGTGCCGGTACTTTTACAACTGACAATTATGTGTTTGCAATATTATTGATCGGGGTTATTATTATTGTTGCTGCTTTAACTCATTTTCCGGCATTAAGTTTAGGACCTATTGTAGAACATTTATTAATGAATAACGGAGTTGCATTTTAAAATATGAACAATAAAGAAAATAAATTATTCGAAGCCTCAATTGTGAATGAAGCTATAATTAGTTCATTCTTTAAGCTCAATCCTATCACATTGATGAAAAATCCCGTCATGTTCATCGTAGAGATTGGAGCAGTTATGACAACAATTATATTTCTCCTAGCATTATTTAAGGGCGAATACTCGTCATTTAATTTGCAGATTGGAATATGGTTATGGTTTACGGTTTTATTTGCGAACTTTGCCGAAGCAGTTGCTGAAGGAAGAGGAAAGGCACGAGCCGAATCTCTGAAAAAAGCAAGAAAACAAACTATGGCAAGAAAACTAAACGGGAAATCGGAAGTGTCAATCGCTGCAGATGATTTGAAAAAAGGTGATTTAGTTGTTTGTGAAGCAGGTGAAACGATCCCATCTGACGGAGAAGTCGTAGAAGGGGTTGCAAGCATCGATGAATCAGCAATTACGGGTGAATCCGCTCCCGTTATTCGCGAAAGCGGTGGAGACAGAAGCGCAGTTACAGGCGGAACAAAAGTATTAAGCGACAGAATTGTTATTAAAATTACTTCCGAACCGGGAAATACTTTTATGGACAAAATTATAGCCCTTATAGAAGGTGCAATCCGTCAAAAAACTCCGAACGAAATTGC
>PNBM01000049.1 GCA_003135995.1 Ignavibacteriota bacterium
TTTTCGCATCCTTTTTCCCGGATATTTTGTCGTTTTCGAAAACTTTTTTAATATCGGAATTTATATTAAAAATATGTTCTTTTATGTCTTTCGGCTTTTTAACTTTTACTACTTCACCAAGTGTTTTCATCGTTTTCAAATCTTTTTTTGCATTATTTCTTTCTGTTTCATTTTTTGATTTAGATTTATTTTCCAAATCCTGAACTTTTGATATTTGTTTTGACCTGTTGTCGATGTAAGACTTTTGTACATTAATATTAATTTTTTTCCTGTCTTTCTTCGAAAATATTTTTTTATCATAATTATCATTTGTATAAGAAGTTATATTTGCTTTCTTATTCCTTAATGAATCGTACTAAAAGCGTGAAACGTCAAAGGTGAAAGGTGAAACGGAACTTTGTGAAACGTCAAGGTTTTGTGAAACTCGAAAAGTGAAAGGAGAAAAAGCTTCCGGTTCGAAAGTTTGAAGGTCAGAAGGTTCAAAAGTTGGAAAGTTCTGCTCTTCTAATTCTTCATTCTTAATTTTTAATTCTTCATTGACAGGGGCATAAGACTAAAATTATTAGGAGTGGTTTCTTTGCCTGTGAAAGGATAAACATATGTATAAAGTATATCCTTCACTGCCTGCGAACTTACAAGAGACTCAAATACTTCATTTACATGTAATGTATCTTTAAGCCCGCTGTATTTTCCTATCAGCGAAATATTACTTTCCGCAATTATGCCGGAGTTTTGATTATTTTGTCTAATTAACCTGTTTACTTCCGCTATGCAGGGCAAGCTGTTATACATATATTCATCAATATAAAAATATCCNNGCTACTCTTACTCTATCCAGCCACAATTCCACTTTCCCATACCAGGTTATTTGATAATCTACCTGGCTATTTTCGGGATGCAAGCTCTTACCATCTGTGCCGGATGTGTTGCCATTGTTGAGAACAGAGGCAAGAACATTCATATTTAATAAATTATGCAAATTATCATAAAATATATCTATATATTGTCCATTATAACTTCCATTAACATCTCGGAAATCGTTTGTAAATAAATCGATTTTTAATGTATTACTACCATCTGTTGTATCACCATCATAAGGCCGGACAATAATCCTACAAACCGGTTTAACAGGACCGGTTGCATCTGCTATGCTAATTCTCATTCTTGGCATAACAAACCATTTATAACCGGTTGTTTTTAAATCTGAATAATAATAAAAAATATCCCATTTATTTTGTGGCGGATAAAGTTTTGGAATATTTATTTGCTCTTGATTTTCAATAAGCTCATTTACAAGAATATGTTCGGTATTATCCGGAAGACCTGTATATAAAGATGTGATGGTCTCGCCGTTAATTGTTTCAGTAAATGGCGTTCCATATCTATTGGCATATCCATATTGTGGTAGTGTCGAAGCAGGTATCTCAAAGGCACTTCCGCCCTATTTTTATTTTATCTCAAACAATAATATTACATTTTAATTTTTTCAAATTTATTTAAGAATTATTAATTTTTTCGTGTCTAATTTTATTCCGTTTATGAAAAGTGAATAAAAATAAATTCCACTTGACAAATTTCTGCCTTCAAATTTAACTTCGTAAATCCCCGATTTTAATTTTTCATTTACGAGTGTCTGCACTTCTCTCCCGGTTATATCATAAATTTTTAATATAACATCGCTCCTTACTGGACATTGAAACTTGATAATTGAAGATTGATTAAATGGGTTTGGATAATTTTGCACAAGCTTATAATCTTTTATTAAGATTGACGAATTAATATTTCTAACTACTGTTGGTTTGGAAAACTTAAAAAGCATAGCAGTATCCAGAGAAGAACTTAAAACAAATAAATCCCCATTTATATTACATAGAATTTTTGTTGCCCCATAAAGATGATTTGGATTTATGAAATCCCATATTTTATTTCCAAGACTATCGTAACCTACGCCTTTCATATAATATCTTCCATCTCCTATTATGTAAAAATTACTTTTATTATCCAAAGTTGCGGACTGCGAAAATGTTGCAGCAGAATCTATTTTATACCATTTCATATTTCCATTTTTATCATACTTCATGGCTGTTATTGCTCTACCGTAAATACTTCCTGCAACACTTTTATTGCCTGCTAAATATATATTTCCTGGAGAATCGGTAAATATAAAATTTACCCATCTTGTAAAAAGTTCTCCAGCGGTATCGGTTGGAAATAATTTTGTCCAAACAGAATCACCGGTATAATTGTATTTAATTGTACAACCTGTAGTTCTATTAACGGAATAATTAGATGAACCTGTAACATAACAATATCCGTAATTATCCGCACATATAGCCAATGCAAAATCGTTTCCACTTAATCTACCATTATAAAAAGAAATCCATTGTTGGGTTCCACTACTGTTATATTTTATTGATGCAAAATCATAATGCTTAATTGAATCAATATTACTTTCCCCTGTGATGTATACATTTCCTGAATTATCTACAGTTATAGCATGTGGAATACGAGATCCATAATTTCCTCCATATCTTCTATACCAGACGACTTGTCCTTGAGAGTTAAATTTGATCGTTAAATATTCATCACGCGCATTTGGTGAACTATCGCAAGTAACAAATATATTTCCAATTGTATCGAGAGCAATACCATAGCATTGGTTGTATTCCGAAAAATCATTATTGTTCCATTTTTGATTCCCGCTCGAATCATATTTTAATAAATATAAACGTGCAGAATTAGCTTGTAAAGTAACATAAATATTTCCAAATTTATCTACTGCATCAAATATTCCATATGGAGTAGGATTAATTATTGTATCTCGATACCAGATTATCTGACCTGAAGGATTATATTTTACAATAAAAATATATGAATCTTTTATCCCTACCAAAATTAAGTTACCTGCTGTATCTAACGCGAGAGACTTCCCTTGAACTGGATAGTTTCTCACCCATTCAAACTGCGGTTGGGAATAAATATTTGAAAAGTTTATTATCATGAAACTGATTAGTAAAAATAATCTATTCATATTTTATTAACTTTTTATATTTCAAATTTATATTATTAATA
>PNBM01000164.1:0-11970 GCA_003135995.1 Ignavibacteriota bacterium
TCAGCTGCCTGAGATATATGCTCTTGCCCAGAACTATCCGAATCCATTTAATCCTTCGTCGATAATAAGATTCCGGATTAAAGATTTGAGATTCGTTACATTAAAGATTTTTGATATTCTTGGAAAGGAAATTGAAACATTGGTAAACGAACAAAAATCACCGGGGGTATATGAAGTTACTTTTGACGGAACATCATTGCCAAGCGGAACGTATTTGTATAAAATAATTGTATCAGACCCGGCAGAACAAAAAGATGAATTTACGGTGACGAAAAAAATGTTACTTCTCAAATAGGAAAATAGCGAAGTATATTATAAGTGATTATGATTTGATCTTTGCGAACTTTGCGAAAATCTTTGCGAACTTTGCGGCTAAGGCTTTTTCAATTATTCGGGATTCAAATTTTATTTTAACATAATAAAGAAAGCCAAAAACCTTTTTCAATTCCTATTTCTCTAACGGTTTTTGGCTTCTTACATTCTGAGGGAAGAACGGATATTAGAACTATATTTAAGTACATCCTACCCTCAGTCTTACATTTATATACAGTATGAAAAAGAGCGCTGTTAAATCTATCACAAATATATAAAGATTCTTTTAGAAAATGTTGTATAGAAAGTAAAAGAATGTAAAAAATTGTAACGGCGAAAATTCTTAAGTTGTCCCCCCTCTCCTTGAGGAGAAGGGATGGGGAAGAGGTGAAATTATTCAGATAATAGAAATGTAATAATTAATTTTAAATTTTATTTGAGAACATTAATATCCTGACTTTATGGGAAATTAAATAATCATAGAAGAATACTTTATTTGATTTCGCCTGACTTGTAAAATTTAAGATAGTTTTCTATTCCACTATAATATCCGTTTTATCATTCGGGTTATAATAAACAGTGACGTTGTCTCCTTTGCGCGGAATCCTGACACGCGACACGTATGTCTCTACCGTTGCATCAAACTCTTCTTCCTTTTCGGGTTTGACTTTTAAGTAAATTATTACTTTCGGATTATTATTCAAAGTTGTATTTGTATCTTCAACTCTTTGTATTGTGGCACCGGATTTTTTCCCGTCTTTCATTAATCTTGCCCTTTTATCGTCATCATATCCAATTTCCTTCAGAACTTTTTTCTGAATGGATTTCGTAAACCAGCTGCATGATGTGCAAATAAAAAGAGCAAACAATATTGCGAAAAGAAATTTTATTTTCATAAGAATTAATTTTAATGAATAATAAATATGAACAGAATTGTTCTATCTTTGAAATCCTACTCCGCTAATATATGAAACTAATTTAATTTATTATAGAGAATTTTTGTGTCGGGGAGTCTCCTGTTCTTTAGGGACTCCCGACACATTATATTCCAATTAATAAGTTACTTTCTATTTTAATAACGATTCATCGTTATTTGGTGCTTGTTCCACTACTCCTTACCTGCGGCAAACAGTCAGCGTGGGAACGTGCCCTACTACCCTCATTCCCAATCCCCGATGGGGAATGAAAACTTAATTTAAATCAACTTCTTATACCTTATTCTCTTTGGTCCAGCGTCACCGAGTCTCTTCTTTTTGTTTTCCTCATAATCCGAATAACCGCCTTCGAAATAATATACCTGCGAATCACCTTCAAATGCAAGTATGTGCGTTGCAACACGGTCGAGGAACCACCTGTCGTGAGAGATTATTACAGCGCATCCCGCAAAACTTTCAAGACCTTCTTCTAAAGCACGAAGAGTATTAACATCAATATCGTTAGTCGGCTCATCGAGCAATAAAACGTTCGCCTGCGATTTCAATGTCAGCGCAAGATGTAAACGATTTCTCTCTCCGCCTGAAAGCATATCAACTTTTTTCTCCTGGTCTGTTCCTGTGAAATTAAATCTTGCAACATAAGCGCGCGAATTAAATTGTTTTCCTGCGAGTTCAATAAATTCCTGACCTTCTGAAATTGCCTGCCATACTGAATCTTCCGGATTTATATCCGCATGAGCCTGGTCAATGTATCCGAGTTGAACGGTTTCTCCGATTTCAAATGTACCAGAACCGGGTTTCTCTGTGCCGAGTATCATCCTGAATAATGTGGTTTTTCCTGCACCGTTCGGACCAATCACACCGACAATTCCTGCAGGAGGTAGACTGAAATTCAGATTTTCAAAAAGCAAATTCTCTCCGAAAGATTTTGAAACATTTTTTACTTCCATAACTTTATTGCCGAGACGCGGTCCGTTTGGAATAAATATTTCAAGATTCTCTTCTTTCTGTTTTGTGTCTTCATTCAGAAGTTTGTCGTACGCCTGCAATCTCGCTTTTGATTTTGCCTGCCTTGCATGAGGTGACATCTTCACCCATTCGAGTTCGCGCTGGAGAGTTTTCATTCTCCTGCTCGCAGTTTTTTCTTCCATCTCGAGTCGCCTTTGCTTTTGTTCGAGCCACGAAGAATAATTTCCTTCCCACGGAATTCCTTCGCCGCGGTCAAGTTCGAGAATCCATCCGGCAACGTTATCGAGAAAATACCTGTCGTGTGTAACAGCAATAACGGTTCCTTTATACTGCCTTAGATGTAATTCGAGCCATTCGACCGATTCAGCATCGAGGTGGTTTGTCGGTTCATCAAGTAAAAGTATATCCGGCTCGGAAAGTAGAAGCCTGCAAAGCGCCACACGCCTGCGTTCACCGCCGCTTAGATTTTCAATGAGAGCATCTTCTTCCGGACATCTCAGCGCATCCATAGCCCGCGAAAGTTTTGCGTCGAGCTCCCAGCCGTTTTTGTGTTCTATTAATTCGGTAAGCTCACCCTGTCTTTCTATGAGCTTCGTCATTTCATCATTTTCCATCGGTTCTGCGAATTTGTTATTCACTTCTTCATATTCTTTTAAAATATCCACGACATCCTGAACGCCTTCCATAACAATTTCTTTCACTGTTTTTGTATCATCGAGAATCGGTTCCTGCGGAAGATGTCCGATTGAATATTCTTTTGTGAAATGAACTTCACCTTCATAGTTTTCTTCTTCACCGGCAATGATTCTGAGAAGCGTTGACTTTCCCGAACCGTTCAATCCGATGATTCCTATCTTTGCACCATAAAAAAACGAGAGGTATATATTTTTTAACACCTGTCTTTTCGGAGGGTAAATTTTTCCTACCCCGACCATCGAAAAAATTATTTTGTAATCTGCCATATCTTAGTTTTAAAGTTTATCAAGTTCATCAAGTTTATCAAGTTTTTCAAGTTAAAAAGAGCAGGAAAATGGAAAAATAAAGAAAATGGTTAAGAGCGGAGAAAAAGAAAACGAAAAATAAAATTTGTAAAGTTTGTAAAGTATATCATGTTAAAAAAGCAGGAAACAAAAAATGGGGAATTAAAAAATAGTTTGCCAAAAAAAATTATAGATTATTTTTTTCTTTTAAATGGTAAAAAAGGTTGACATTAAAACCCGCAGTGAAAGCATACAAAGAGCAATTAAATGGATTGTGACATTTAACTTTTGAAAAAATATCTATTTCTTTAATGATTGTGTATTTTGCCCCGACAGATAAATTCATATCAAGACCGAACCCGGCTCCCTCTATTCTGTCTTCAGGGTTTATCGTTGAAAAGAGCCCAAACTGGATTTCGCTAAATAATTTTATTTTACTATTCAGAAAAGTAAATCGCGGACCGACAGAGAGTTCATGAAATTGCTCGAGGTAAGATACATAATTTGCAACCGGATATTTTGTCCGTGATGAACTAATATCGTAATTGAATGCAAGGCCAAAGGATTTATCAAAGTTAAATAAAAATTCACCTTCAATCAGAGAACCTGGTTCATAATACGTTGATGATTTACTTGTGTGCAAAAATAAACCTCCATGAATTCCGAATCCTAAATAAGTATCTGCGGTTTGCGTGCTTCCAATTGTTGGTATAAGAATATAAAATAAGAAAAACAGAAGTATTTTATTCATAAATGTATTATGATTCTCCTATCATAATAAAATATAACTAACTTCAGCAATTTACAATACTAATCTTAATTATTAATAATTGAGAATAAATTCAATCCCTCAAAATACAATTGTATTTGTTTCAGGATNNTATATACCAATCTGATAAAACGGAAGAACATATTTAAATATAATTTTTTTATAAACATAATTTTCAAAATTATGAAAAATAAATTACTAATTGTAATTTTAATCTGCTGCACACTTTTATTTTCATTTACTTTCTCAAGAGACACTTCAGATAAACTTGTCTTTAATAACCTGATGTTTGAATTCGTAGCGACGAATGGCTACGGCAATAACATCTATATAGATAATTTCAGAGTGGGCGTGCAGTATAATAACGACCTTGCAATAGCAGGATTCAATTTACAGGACAAAAACTACCTTGTGCCGGGTCAAACCTCAATAATGGTTTTACCTGTGGTCACAATAAATAACAATGGAAAAAATTCAAATTCAGGTGCTACAGTAACAATGGTAGTAACGAGCCCTGCTTATAGTTCGACAAAGCCTGTTCCTGTTATTACACCCGGGTATTCTGCAACTGTAAATTTTGATTCTATAAGTTTTTCTTCAAATGTTTCCAAGGATGTTAAAATTTTTATTACCTGGGCATCTGACCAGTGGCACTATAACGATACTTTGATTCAGGCGACTATATTTCATCCCGGCGTTAAAAGAAAAGTATTATACGAAGCTCATACAAGCACGACCTGCGGACCCTGCGCCTCGATGAATCCCTATCTCGATGCGTTCGTTCAGGATAAATTTGATTCTTTGGTTCCGATTAAATATCACGCTTGGTGGCCTGCGACAGGTGACCCGATGTTCAATGCAAATCCTGACCAGGCAAGAGTAAGAATTTTTTATAATGGAATAAATTCCATTCCTGCTTTAATGGTGGATGGAATTATATTACAAATCAGTTCTTATAATGTGCTTTCAAATCTGCAGAACCCTTTAACTACAAGGCTTGCGACGGGCGCGCCATTATCGATTTCCGTGACGGATACAAGAATTGCCGGAGATTCAATTAAAGCAAACGTAACTGTGAATATAGTTTCACCGCTTTCACCGAACGGAAACTTCAGACTAAGAGCTGTAGCTAACGAAAGAAAAATCACATATTCCACTCCTCCGGGTTCTAACGGAGAAACAATTTTTTATGATGTGTTCAGATGGATGTATCCGAATACTGACGGAATACAAATACCTCTTACAACGGGTACATATAATTATGAATTCAGATATAAAAGACAGGCGGCATGGGTGGATTCAATGATGTACACGGCTGTATTCGTACAAAACGATGTAACGAAAGAAGTTATGAATTGTAATAAGGCAAGAAATTATTATGTTGATAACGTGATTGCGGCGAATAAAAAATTTAATAATACGGTAACTGATGTATCGGGTAGTCAGGTTTGTCTTAATAATGAAATCAAAAAATTTGATATTCAATCGGGTCACTATTTTGAAAATTTTGAAACGCTATTTCCTGCACCGGGCTGGCAATTGATAAATCCTGATTATAGTACGACTTTTATGCAATATGCAAGTACAAATGGTCCTTCATTCCCGGGCACGCATAGCATCAGGTATAATTGTTTTATGTATGACGCAATAGGTCAGATGGATTATCTCAAAACTATGTTATATAGTAATATCGACCCAAGCGATTCATTGATTTTTGAATACGCGCACGCAGTAAGACCGGGTTATACCGACCGCCTCAGATTATTGATGTCAACAAACGGAGGCGTGAGTTTCCCGAACGTCGTATTCGATAAATCCGGCTCTGTCCTTGCTACTGCACCGGATCAATCAACTTCATTCGTTCCGTCGAGTTCAAGCCAGTGGGGAAGATTTGCAATTAGAATAGGAGATATTCCGCTTGGTGTTGAACCGGTTGGAAATAATATTCCGGCAAGTTATAGCTTAAGCCAGAATTATCCGAATCCGTTTAATCCGAAAACGATTATTAAGTTTACTATTCCCTCTTTCGAAGGGGGGATGACGGTTCTCAAAGTATATGATGTTCTTGGAAAAGAAGTTGCAACTTTGATAAATGAAAATTTAAAAGCCGGCTCTTATGAAACCGAATTTGACGGGAGCAATTTATCTTCAGGAATTTATTTCTATAAGCTTAAAACAAATAATTTCAGCTCAGTAAAAAGAATGCTGCTTGTGAAATAAATTTTATTATATTTTGTTTTCGTTCCCGCGCTCCGGCATGGGAACGCAAATAGGCCCTGTAAATATCTTGCAGGGCTTTTTTTATTTGTTCCCCCTCTCCTTTCAGGAAAGAGGGAGGGTGTGATTTTTGCTCTTATATTTTAAAAAATTTTTACAATGATTCATTGTGTCGGGGAGTCGCTTACGTTCTTTGTAAGGACTCCCGACACAAAAAGGAATGTTATTATTTATATATATATTTTACGGCCTATTTGATATATTTATTTATAAATCATAAGAATTTGAAAGGTATAATCTTCGACATAAGGCGTTTCTCTACTCACGATGGTCCGGGCATTCGGACTACTGTGTTTTTTAAAGGATGTCCGCTTAATTGCATCTGGTGCCATAATCCCGAAGGCAGAAATTGTGAAATCGAAAAAGCAGTCAGAATTAACAAAATAAGCGAACGCGAATTTAAAGTAGAAGAATTAATAGGCAGAGAAGTCGGAGTCAGAGACGTGATGAACGAAGTCGAAAGGGATATGATTGCTTTTGAAGAATCGGGAGGCGGCGTTACATTCTCAGGCGGAGAGCCTATGTACCAGGTCAACTTTTTAAAAGCACTTTTAATAGAATCGAAGAAAAAAAATATTCACACTGTGGTTGATACTTCAGGTTATACTTCAAAGCAAAATCTTGAAGAGATAATAGACCTTGTCGATTTATTTTTATACGATATAAAACTTTTCGATGACGCCGAGCACATAAAATTTACAGGCAGGTCAAATGTCACTATTTTAGAAAACCTTGAATACCTTTTTAATAAAGGGAAAAAAGTTATTTTAAGAATTCCAATTGTACCCGGAATAAACTTTACAACTTCAAATATTATTTTATTAAAAGAATATATTTCGTTGCATAAAGGAAAAATTCACGAAATCGGACCGCTGCCGTTTCATAATATAGCCGATAATAAATATGATAAGTTGAAAATGAATAATCCGATGAAGGATGTAAAAAGTTTAAAGTAAGAAGATTTATTTGTTTTAAAAAACGAACTTGAATCCCTTGGAGTAAAAGTTAAAATCGGGGGATAAAAATTACTATTTATGACTGAAAGAATAAAAAAACTAAGAGAACAAAGTATAAATGCGGTAAATAAGTTGTCCGCCGAGAGAGCGATGCTTGTAACTGAATTTTATAAAAGCGAAGCGGCGAGAGAATTATCCACTCCTGTAAAACGTGCACTATGTTTCAAGTATATTCTTGAAAATAAATATGTTTGCATAAACGATAATGAATTAATCGTTGGCGAGAGAGGTCCTGAGCCTAAAGCGGCGCCTACTTATCCGGAGATTTGCCTGCATTCGCTTGAAGACCTTGATATGCTTGACACACGGCCGAAGGTCAGCTTTAAAGTCTCTGGCGAAGTTAAAAAAATTTATAAAGAAATAATTATTCCTCACTGGAAAGGAAAATCCAACAGGGATAAAATAATGAATGGTTTTCCTCCCGAATGGCTGAAAGCATTTAAAACCGGAATGTTCACGGAGTTTATGGAGCAGAGAGCGCCCGGACACACAGTTGCCGACGGAAAGATTTATAAAAAAGGAATGCTGGATTTTAAAAATGATATAAAGTTGTCTATTGAAAAACTTGATTTTTTAAACGACCCGGATGCGTACAAAAAAAGAGAAGAACTGAAAGCGATGGACATATCCTGTGACGCAATTATTTCTTTTGCACTCAGACATGCTGATAAACTTGAAGAACTCTCTGAAAAAGAAACTGATTCAATCAGAAAAATAGAATTAAAAGAAATTGCCGAAGTCTGCAGACGCGTCCCTGCAAACGCACCGCAAAATTTTCACGAAGCATTACAATATTATTGGTTTGTTCATCTCGGGGTTATCACCGAAGTAAATCCCTGGGATTCCTTTAATCCGGGGCGTTTGGACCAGCACCTATATCCTTTTTACAAAAAAGGTTTGGATGACGGAACACTTACAAAAGAAAAAGCAATTGAACTTATTCAGGCATTCTGGATTAAATTTAATAACCATCCCGCTCCTCCAAAAATGGGAGTTACTGCGAAAGAAAGTAATACTTATACGGATTTTGCTTTGATAAATCTCGGAGGTGTGAAAGAGGACGGCTCTGATGCTGTTAATGAACTCACATATATTCTGCTCGATATTATTGAAGAAATGCGTTTATTGCAGCCGAGCTCTATGATTCAGTTAAGCAAGAAAAGTCCGGATAGTTTTGTAAAACGCGCACTAAAAATTGTAAAAACAGGTTTCGGTCAGCCGTCAATTTTCAACACAGATGAAATTATTCAGGAATTATTAAGACAGGGAAAATCAATAGATGATGCAAGATGCGGCGGTGCGAGCGGCTGCGTTGAAACCGGTGCATTCGGAAAAGAAGCTTATATATTAACAGGCTATTTCAATCTCGTAAAAATTCTTGAGCTTACACTTTATAACGGAATTAATCCCCGAACAGGAGAACAGGTTGGATTGCAAACAGGCAATGTCAGAACTTTCAATTCGTTCGATGATTTTATGGAAGCTTACAAAAAGCAAATAGAATATTTTGTAAATATAAAAATTACTGGCAGCAATATTATTGAAAGTATAATTTCAGAAAATCTTCCCGTTCCATTTTTATCCGTTATAATTGATGATTGCATAAAAAACGGAAAAGACTATAACTCAGGCGGAGCGCGATACAACACGAATTACATTCAGGGTGTCGGAATGGGAACACTGACGGATTGCCTTTCAGCAATTAAATATCAGGTATTTGACAAGAAAAATATTTCTTTTGATAAACTTTCAAAAGCTTTGACTTCTGATTTTGAAGGTTATGAAAATTTACAGCACGAATTAATTTACAATACTCCGAAATACGGAAATGACGATAACTATGCAGACGTAAATGCCGTTAAAGTTTTTGATTACTTCTACGATGCTGTAAACGGAAGACCATCGCCGCGAGGAGGAACATACAGGATAAATCTTCTCCCGACTACATGTCACGTATATTTCGGAAGCGTGACCGATGCAACTCCCGATGGAAGAAAAAAATCAACCCCTGTATCGGAAGGAATATCTCCGGTTCAGGGAGCAGATACTAAAGGTCCGACGGCGGTCATTAACACCTGCGCTAAGCTCGACCACATAAGGACAGGAGGAACATTGCTAAACCAAAAATTCTCCCCTGCGTTTTTTAAAGATGATGAAGCCATAGATAAAATTGCGCATCTTATCAGAAGCTATTTCAGAATGGACGGACATCATATACAATTCAATGTTATTAATGCAGAGACTTTGCGTGATGCACAAAAACATCCCGAAAAATATAAAGATTTAATAGTACGCGTAGCAGGTTACAGCGATTACTTCAATGATTTAACACCGGAGCTTCAGGAAGAAATCATTAAGCGCACGACTCAATGTTAAATGCTAACTGCTAAATTAAGAGCGTCTGCTACTGCCGCTACAACTGATACTGCTACTACAACTGCCACTGCTACTACTGCCGCTGCTACTACAAATTCTACATTCAGCATTCAGCATTCAGAATTCGAGTATGTATATCTTTTTGAATGAAATATCATAATTAAATTTATTTATATTATGCATTGTAAAGAATATATCATCCTTCCGAAACGATTTTTGATTGAAACGATAACGTCAATAAATAATAAGCTGCCTAATGAAAAAATTCAAAAGAAAAAATTTTTAATTTTAAAAAATCTTGTATGAAAATTTTTTTTATTACTTTCTTTTTATTGCTCACAACAACATTTTTATATTCACAGGATTTATTTGATAAAAACGGCGATGGAAAAATTGATAATGGATTTTGCGGATATGCCGATGTAAACGGTGATGGAATTTCCGAATATATTAAAGTCCCGATTATTAATGTTAAAAATCCGGTAAAAAATAATTCTAAAGATAATATTTCGTTTTCACTTTTCTGGACTTCTCCCTCGGGTGCATTTTCAAATTGCAATGACGGCATAATCGGATATTTCGATGGGGATACACTCCTCGATATAGCAGGCTATACTTTTAATTCGAATATGTTCTATATATGGAAACAGAGCCCGACTAAGCCTGACAGCTTTGCGGTAGTTTTTTCCGAATCCAAAGTTGAAAGCGGCGGCTACGGACCAATGACCTACGGTGATATAGATGGTGATGGTAAAATCGAAATTATACTCGCAGATTATTCGACGATGTCTCGAATTTATATTTTCTCTTGTCTCGGGAATAATCAATATGTAAACAGGAACACACAAAATACTCTCATGCACACAAATGACGGAGAAACATCACAGGCATTACATATTGGTGACTTAAATAAAAACGGTCAGAAGGAAATAATTTGTATGCGGGGAAATACAACTACCGGCGGAATGGTTCGTATCTGGGAACATACCGGTGCCCCGGGAACATATACATTTACAAATCTTTTTACATATACTACAGTCTCTTACCTTTTCGGAAGGGGTGGTTATGGTGATTCCGACGGCGACGGCTGGGATGAATTTTTTCTGACTTACGGAGGTGCTTCGACGTACAATACGAATATACGACGAATAAAATATGATTCTGCTTCTGCAACATTTGTTCATCTTTTGTATGCGGCTTCTTCAATAGGCTTTCCGGCATCTTATAAAGTTGCTGACGTTAATAACGACGGTGTTAAAGAACTTGTTGCAACGGCAGCTTCTAATAATTATGCGGCATGTTTCATATTTAAATCGTCAGGTTCGAATCAATATAATTTATTATCGACCATAAATGAAACCGATCCGAATACAATGACCTGCAGTGATATAAAAATTCTCTCAGGAGATATTTATCCTTCTATTTTACTTTCATCGTTCGGCGGTAAAGTTTATGTGTATCAATACAATGGTTCAAATTATATTAAACAATTCGAAAAACTCGATTACCCCGGCTCTGCAATCCAGCGTGTATACTGGGTAAACATAAATGGTTCTGATGGATATTTTAACACCTGGTCTTCAACGAGTTCGAATGGAAATTATTATATATTCAAACGAACAATTCCGGTTGGTATAATTTCAGGAAATGAAAACGCACGAGGTTTTAAATTATTTCAAAATTATCCGAATCCGTTTAATCCTAACACAGTTATTAGTTATTCATTATTGGTTAATAGTAATGTACTACTTAAAGTTTATGATATTATGGGTAGAGAAATAGCTACGCTTGTCAATGAATATCAAAAAGCCGGTATGTATGAAGTGCAATTTCCAAATAACCAATATACCAATAACCATTACTCAAATAACCAACAACCAAGCGGGATTTATTTTTATANNAGAAAATGCTGATGATTAAATAAAACGATTTTACATTTAAAAGTTAGAAAGTTTGAAGGTTAAAAGGTTTAAAGAACTTGAAACTTGAAAGGTCTAATGTAATTATGTTTGTGATGTTTAGCACCGAATTTACTACATAAAGAACGGCGAACACATATAGTGGTAGAGAAAATGCGTGGAGTTTTCTGTTTATAGGAAATTAAGTTTTAAAATCCCAACTCCACAGATGTAAAGAAACTCCGTAGGAGTTTTCTGTTATCTAAAGTACCATAAGATTTATCATATAATTTATAATAAACAAAAATTATTGTGGAAACATAAAAAAAAGCAGGTCAAATATTTAAATTTAACCTGCTAATAAATATATTTCTAATTTACTATTTCACTATCTCGCTTTTTGTCATTCCAGCGTGTTCTTGCTGGAATCACTATTTG
>PNBM01000164.1:11991-12150 GCA_003135995.1 Ignavibacteriota bacterium
GATTCGGATAATTCTGATTTAATTCAAATTTTAAAGCCTCGCCCGGAGGGTTGACTATACCTGTTGTTCCTGCAATCGTAGTTTGTAATGCCGATTGAACTTCTGCATTATAAAGAGGAGAAGCATTTTTGTAAACGAACATTTTTAGTCTGCAATTCG
>PNBM01000360.1 GCA_003135995.1 Ignavibacteriota bacterium
AAATAAACTTATATAAATCAAAGCGCCGGTGATATAACCGAGTTTGGAGTCTGTCTGATAATCTTTTGTGGCATTTGTACCTTTTGTAATATTTGGACTTGTCGAACCTGCACCAACCTGAAAATCGATATATAATTCTATGGGTTTTCCTGTTCTATAGTTGAATTCCTTTTGAGCNNATTATTTTAAAATAAACATTTAATTAATAATAAAAATTGCAAAAACATTTAGATTTACATTTTGTTCTGCTGTTCGTTTTCAAACACAAATAATTGCTGGACAAGGTCTTCCCAATTCTTATTCAGCATTTTAATATTTTTTTGTAAAGTTCTGTATTCCGAATTTACTTCTTTAACTTTTTTTGCATTGCTGAAAAAATTTTCATCAGACATAATTTTTTCAAGCTCTTCTTTCCTTTTATTACTTTCACTTAATTGTTCCTCTAAAGCTTTGATTTTTTTCTTCAACGGACTTAACTTNNATTTTATTTTCGGTTTTTAATTTTTTTTCCGGAGTATCGTTCAGTATCTCCGCTTCTTTAATCCTTATGTAATCACTTGAATTCCCGCCGAATGTTTTAATGTTTTTATCTTTCACTTCGATGACTTTTGAGATGATTCCATCAAGGAATTCCCTGTCGTGAGAAACAAGCAAAACCGTACCTTCATATTTTTTCAAAGCATTCATCAATATATCTTTTGACATCATATCGAGGTGATTTGTAGGCTCATCCAGAATTAAAAAGTTCGAAGGTTCAATCAGCATTTTCGCCAGTGCAAGCCGTGACTTCTCGCCGCCGGAAAGTACTTTTACTTTTTTAAAAACATCATCACCTCTGAATAGAAATCCTCCGAGTAATGACCTGAGATTTCTCTCGGTAATTCCGCTCGCAACTTCCAGCACAATTTCAAGAACGGTTTTGTCTTCATCAAGTTCCTCCGCTTGATTCTGTGCAAAAAATTTATAATCCACAAGGTGTCCATAGTTTACGATACCTTCGTTATAAGGCTCTATGCCCGCAATAATTCTCGATAGCGTCGATTTCCCTGCACCATTATTTCCGACAAGAGCAATCTTCTCTCCCCTGCTGATAATCATATCAAGATTTTTTAATACATCTGTCATTCCGTCATAACTTTTTCTTAATCCTTTTATTTCGATGGAAATTTTTCCCGAATGAGTTGCGGGCGGAAATGAAAAATGAATCGAAGCTTCTTCATTTTCCAGTTCAATTAAATCCAGCTTATCAATCATTTTAATTCTGCTTTGCACTGCGCGCGCTTTCGTTGCTTTATACCGGAATCTTTCTATAAATTTTTCCTGCTCCTTAACATATTTCTGCTGGTTGTTAAACTGGCTTTCGAGTAATTCCTTTCTTCTCTCTTTCTCAATTTTATAAAAAGAATAATTTCCCGAATATTCCGTCACATCCCCTCTCGAAATTTCAAAAGTTCTTTTCGTAATATTATCCAAAAGATTTTTATCGTGCGAAACAAGAATGATAGCTCCGTGATAATTTTTCAGATAATTTTCAACCCAGATTAATGATTCAAGGTCGAGGTGGTTTGTAGGTTCATCCAGCAGTAGCACTGAAGGATTTTTTAAAAGAAGTTTTGCAAGTGCAATTCTCATTTGCCATCCTCCGCTGAATTCATCCGTCATTCTTAAAAAATCATTTTCGCTGAATCCAAGTCCCGTAAGAATTTTTTCTATTTTAGATTTCAGTTTGAATCCTTCGAGCAGTTCAAACCTGTCGTGCAGTTCGGTAAAATCATCAACCAATTCCATATACTCTTCGCTTTCTTTATCAGCGGAAAGTTTCATTTCTTCTTCAACTTCTGCAATTTCTTTTTGGATTTTATTTATATCATCTGCGGCGGAATAAACTTCATCATAAAGAGTTTTTCCTTCCAACTTAATTCCTTCCTGCGGCAGATATCCTGAAGTTGTATGTTTCGTGATTGCAATTTTTCCCAAATCGGGTTTAATCTCTCCGCAGATTATTTTCAGAAGAGTAGATTTCCCCGCACCGTTCGAGCCGACGAAAGAAATTCTGTCCCTCGAAGAAACCCTGAGAGCCACATTATCCAGCAATGTCCTCGCCCCGTACGAAAGTGATATGTTACTAAGTGATATCAATAATTTTCCAATGTTTAAAATACAAAATTAACTTTCGTAAAGCTTAAATTAAATTGAATAATTTGNNCTCTTATTTATTTTTTATTTTTTTAAATTTTTATTTGGTCTTCCGATATTTATATAACCACCAAGAACATCATCCCAGTAGGTCATATAAATATTTCCGAATTTTGCCTCGATACTACTTCGTATGTTTTGGATTATTAGATGAGGAGCATNNCATTACCATTAAAATATCGTATTAGAGTATTATAACCTATCATTATTGCGTCAGAACCGCACCGAATAATAAAATCTTGTAAACAATCAGGATTTAATATATCATAACAATCGGAGCTTAATAATTGAAAATTATCATTAATATATTTATAAGAATAAAGAAAACCATGTGTAGCATAAATCAGTTTCCTTGCAAATACAAATAATTCGTTATTTTTATTTAAATAAAATATTCCTGAGCTAATAGANNTATTTATATTTCCATTTGTAATTTTCTTTATCTCTGGTAATATAATATTATTATTAACGGTTTGTCCATAAACAAATATATTATTCTTATCATAACCGTATACATTAACTACTGCGAAATTTGGATCATTTAAATTATAAAGACTCAAATTTACTCCATTAAAAAATAATAACAGATTATTTCCAATTATATAAAGAGCATTTGTATCTGCAGCATATAAATTAAACAGCTCAGAATTGAACCAATAGGGTGTCCAAATATACCGACTTATAGTATCAGGAGGTTTTACAGGCGGCAGTGTATCGTTTGGTTTTACCGGATTTACATCTTTATTACAAGAACTAAGTGATATTACTAAATAATATAATACGACTATTAAAATTGCAGAATAATAGAATGTTTTCTTTTTCAAATTAAATTGAATTTATTTAATTAATATCATTTTCTTTGTTTCTCTGTATTCGCCGGAATTAAGTGTATAAAAATAAACTCCGCTGGGGTATTGCGATGCGTTGAATGTTACTTCATACGTTCCGGGATTTAGTTTTTTCTTTAAACTGCCCAATATCCTTTCCTTTCCTCTAAATAAAAATCGAATTTTCCTTGGTCGTGTATTCCCGAATAAAAAGAAAGTTCCGGATCTCCTTTTTTCGAATATACCAATATTTTATTTAATAAGTGGAAAATTTAATTTATATATCATAATTATGATAAATATTCCTCCACCATTGCAAATACTTTTCTGGTTCATTATAATCTTCCCCGCTGAAGTTTTTAAGAAATTCTTTTGCTTTTATTTTTTCATCAGGATAACCCGACCAATAAATTCCGATTGCATTTATAAATTTAATATTCTTTAAAGCTTCTGGCCAAAATTTGTTATTCCATTCGGAACTGTCTATTCGAAAATATTCATCCATATCTTCTTCAAATCCGAACTGTCTTAAAAGAATTTTTGCATTTTCATCATCTTCATCTTTTGCATAAATTTTAAAAAAATTATTTCTATATTCTTTTGATTCAAAATGGTTTAAATCAAATGACTTTTGTCTGTTAAACCAGAATTTCAATTCATTTATACTATTAAAATCAACCCCTGCTAAATAAGATAATTTCTTTAACATTTTTCTCCCAAAATCATACACCCAAGTTCCTGGTAATGTTTTGTCAAGTAAGGATAATTTCTCAATTGCTTTTTCAAATACTTTTTTACTATAGACAAGGATAAAAGCATGATCTGAGATATTTACAAAGGGATTGAAGAAATAATAATCGTATTGTTGACTATTAAGAGATTTATTTTTAACATTTTCACTCTTAGTAAGCAACTTTTTATTTATTAATGAATCCAGCCCCATTCTTTTCAATTTATCAGAAGGAATCATTAATTTAGCGATAGATAATACATCGTTTTCTCCAAATTTCATTTTAAGATAACCCAATAAAAAATATCCATAACAACTGTCTTTTCCCACAAAAAAATTCGGCAATTTTTTATTAACATAGTCTTTTTGCAAGTGGCCTAGACCGTAATAAAAAAGATACTTATCATCTTTATTGTTATCAAAATAATTCATAAATTTTTGAAATACCATACTGTCTCTTTCTTTTATAAACCAGTATTGAGCTTCATAAATTGTTTTTTTAGAAAATTCGGGTGTGAAATTATTTGCGTCTTCTTCAAAACCCAATACTTTAAATTTTATATTTAGTCCTGGGTTTTCATTATTAAAAGTTAATATCGAATCGTTAAATTTTTTTAAATTAATATAAAATTCTAATTCCTCAAAACTTATAAGCGAAA
>PNBM01000329.1 GCA_003135995.1 Ignavibacteriota bacterium
CGCCGCTTTCGACCGCTCAGCCATCTCTCTGTTTTTATAAAAGCTAACTTATAACTTAACTAATTCTTAATATTCTTTCAATCTAAAAAATCCTGTTATTCTTTTTTTCCCTTAATTCATATATTTATATTCTGCAGTACCCTGAACTTAATTTCTCTTATTTCATCATCTAGATTTTCAGTAGTGAAATCCCCTATCCTTGTTCTCCTTAATGATTTTAAATATCCTCCAACTCCGAGTTTTGCTCCGAAATCATTTGCTAATGAACGAATGTACGTGCCCTTGCTGCATAAAACTTTAAACAAAATTTCATCTATTTTAATTTTTGAAATATCGAAACTTTTTATCGTTATTTTGCGTGGCTTTAATTCAATGGATTTTCCCTTGCGGGCTAATTTATATATGGGCTTCCNNTCGCGGAATGCATCGGTGGAATTTGCTCAATCTCTCCCGTAAATAGTTCTTTCAGCTTCTGAATTTCTTCATCTGTTATATGTTCCGTATCTTTATGATTCTCTTCTTCTGATTCTGTGTCAAATGTTTTCGTCGTAGCCCCGATTTTGATAATTCCAATATATTCCTTTTCTAAATCCATGAAGTTTGCAATTTTCTTTGTCATTTTATCTGTGCATAAAATAAGCAAACCTGTCGCTCTCGGGTCAAGAGTCCCGGCGTGACCGATTTTATCTATCTTTAAAAATCTTTTTAAACGATAAACAACATCAGCGCTTGTAAGGTTAAGAGGTTTATCGGCAAGAATTATTTTATTGCTATATTTACTCTCCTGGCTCAGTGTGCAAATCCTTTTTCACTTCATTCAATAGTTTATTTATCTTATCGGCATAATCGAGTGTGTCGTCATAAAAAAACAATAATTCGGGTATATATTTCAACGCGATTTGTTTAGCCAAAAGATACCTTATGTGTTTTTTTCTGTTGTTTATTTTCTCGAGACATTTTTCTACAGGATCTTTATTTCCGAGAAGTGTTATGTAGATTTTTGCGATTTGTAAATCTGTTGTCATCTTTACATTTGATATCGTAACAAGCCCGATACCAAGCTCCATTAAGTCTTTGGACATAGCTGAATTTAACTTGTGCTTTATTTCTTCAGCGACTCTTTCAGATCTGATAGACATAATAGCTCCTTTCTTTTAAATCAGTTAAGAACAAGCTTCCTCTTCGTTTCGATTTTTTTATAACCCTCTATGATATCTCCGATTTTTACATCGTTGAAATTTTCCAGTCCTATTCCGCACTCATAACCGGATTCGACTTCCCGTACATCATCCTTAATTCTTTTTAATGATAATATGTTTCCGTCATAAATCACAAAACCGTCCCTTAATAATCTTACTTTGTTATTCCTCGCTATCTTACCATCCTGTACATAACATCCGGCTACATTTCCTATCTTTGGAATCTTGAAAATATCTCTAACCTCGATTGTTGCGGTTATCTCTTCCGTAATTTCAGGTTCAAGCATTCCTTCAAGTGCTAATTTTATTTCATCTGTGACTTTATATATAATATTATGAATTCTGATGTCAACCTTACTTTTTTCTGCTTGCTTTCTTGCATTTAAATTTGGTCTTACGTTAAACCCTATAATGATTGCACTTGATGCCTCTGCAAGTAACACATCCGATTCGGTAATTTGACCCAGAGCTTTGTGAATCACCTTAACCCTGACTTCGTTCGTAGCGAGCTTGTGCAGAGTATCTGCCAGCGCTTCTGCTGAACCGTCTGTATCAGCTTTAATAATTATATTAAGGTCGACTTGCTTTCCTTCCTTTATTTGCCTTGATATATCATCCAGTGTTGCAAATTTAACCTGCCTGAAATCCTGTTCTCTTTTTAATTGCTGGCGCTTTGTTGCAATTTCTTTCACTGCGCTTTCCGATTCCATTACAATAAAAGTATCACCTGCCTGCGGCATACCGTTAAAGCCGAGAATCTGAACGGGCGTTGAAGGCTTTGCAACCTCAATTCTCTTTTCCCTCTCATCGAACATTGCTTTAATTTTACCCCAGTAAATTCCTGCAAGAAAACAATCCCCTACTTTCAGTGTACCGTTCTGAACAAGTATTGTTGCCGTTATTCCTTTACCTTTATCAAGCTTCGATTCGAGTACAACTCCTCTTGCATTCTTATCAGGGTTGGCTTTTAACTCAAGCAATTCAGCCTCAAGTAAAATTTTCTCTAAAAGAACATCTACATTTTTTCCGAACTTTGCGGAGATTTCAACACACTGATACTTTCCGCCCCATTCTTCGATTAATATATTTTTATCCGCTAACTGCTTCTTTATCTTTTCCGGATTCGCATCAGGCTTATCTACTTTATTGATTGCAATTACTATCGGAACTGCTGCCGCAAGTGCGTGATTTATTGCTTCTACGGTTTGTGGCATTACGCTGTCATCAGCCGCTACAACCAGGACCACTATATCTGCAGCCTGCCCGCCTCTCGCACGCATCGCGGTAAAAGCTTCGTGTCCGGGAGTATCGAGAAATGTGACTTCTTTGTTTTTACCGTATTTAACTTTGTAAGCTCCGATGTGCTGCGTTATTCCCCCTGCTTCGCCTTCAACAACATTTGATTTCCTGACATAATCGAGCAATGATGTCTTACCATGGTCAACATGTCCCATAACAGTTACAACCGGTGAACGCGGTTTAAGATTTTCCGGCTTGTCAGGCTCTTCTTTCAATAAGTCTTCCTGAAATTCGGATTCGGATTGAAATTCGATTTTAAAACCAAATTCTTCGGCTACAAGTACTATTAAATCTTTTTCAAGCCTTTGATTTATCGAAACCATCATGCCAAGGTCAAAACATTTTTTAATAATTTCGCTCGGCTCTATATTCATCAGGTTTGCAAGTTCAACCGTAGAAAGAAATTCCGTAACCTTAATGACATTTTTCCTCAGAAGATTTTGTTCAAGCGTTATCTTTTCCTGTTCAAGCCTTTCTTTTCTCTTTCTTTTTCTTGCAAGACTTCTCGATGTTAGTCCGCCTTCTTCTTCGATTTTTGCAAATGTTTCTCTTATGGCTTCATCAATTTCTTTTTGAGAAATTTCCTTTACTTTGTGAGATTTTAAACCTTTCTTCTTTTTCTTTTCGAATTCAAAATCACTTTTTAATTTTCTTTCCTTTTCCTTTTTTTCGGTAAACCATTTGGATTCCTTCGATACGGAAGGTGTAGATGGTACGAATTTATTTTCTTTCTTGACGAAGTCACCTTCTTTGGCTTTATCTTTCTCTTTTCGCTGAGTCTTTAAATCTTTTATCGTAACCTTTTCAAATTTCGATTTTTTGTTCTTGTTATCTCCGGGTTTTCTGTGTATATGTCTGTCAAATCTTGGTTTATGGAAATCTCTCTGAGGTTCGCCCGGCTTTTTGGGTCTGTCGTCCTTTTCAAACGGTTTTGCTTTTGGATAACGAGTTTCACCTTCTGCATTCTTCGGTTTTTCTTCTCGCGGTGCTTCCTGAATCTTTGGTAACTCCTTTTTCTCCTCTTTTGAAACTATCTTCTCTTCTTTCGGAATTTCTATATTTTCTGCAGGAATTTCTTTTTTTACTTCTGCTTCGGGTTTCTTATCTTCAACTTCCTTTTTTTGTACTTTCGAAGGTTCAACTTTTGTCTTTTCTTTGGGTGACTTTTTAATTGCAGCTTCTAATCTTTCTCTCAAAGCTTTTGTTTCAGGGGGTTCTTCTTTTTTTGCTTTCCGGGCGTCTTCTTTTTTCTTTGCTTCAATTTCTTTTTTTCTCTTAAGCTCTAAAAGTTTATCCTGCCGCTCCTTTTCTATTTTATCNNGCTTGCTCTTTTAATACTTTTTCTCTTTCCAGAAAAGACATTAATTCCTGTTTCCTTTTTTCCTCTTCACGCTTTTTGGCTTCATCTTCGATTATTTTCCTTAATCGCTTTTCTTCTTCTTTTCTTTGTCTCTCGTCTTCTTCCTTGCGTATTTGTTCGTCCGCTTCATAAATTTCAACCCTGTTTTTCTGGGCGAAGTCAACAACCTTCTTAATATGTTTGTCCTGCTCCTCTATATCTTTCTTAAAATGTGAATATACCTTGGCAACTATCTCGGGCTCAAGACTCGTATTTATAGTAACTTTATCGATACCAATATTGGACAGATATTCAATAATATCCTCTTTGGGTCTGTTAATATCCTTTATCAGATTTACGACTTTAACTTTCTTTCTCTGTGTTTCTGTAATTGCCATTAGTTGTTTTTATTCTTTAACTTAAATTTTTATTCCTGTTTTTCCTCAGCTTGTTTAGTCTCTTCTTTTTCTTTTTCCCTGACAACATCTATCTGGAAATTTGTCAGCTTTGAAGCAAGTTTTACGTTCTGTCCGTTTTTTCCTATTATCAGACTTAGCTGATCTTCATCAGCATATATTTTCGCAACTTTATTTTCTTCGTCGATTTCTATGTCCTGAAGCTTTGCAGGTGCCAATGATCTCGAAATAAACAGGGCACTGTCGTCTGTAAAATTAATCACATCTATATTTTCATTGCTTAATTCCCTTACTATCGAATGAATTCGCATGCCTTTCATACCTACACACGCACCAACTGCATCTATCCTGTCGTCATTTGAATATACCGCTATCTTGGCTCTTTCCCCCGGTTCACGTGCAATAGATTTAATTTCCAGTATACCGTCGTATATCTCCGGAATTTCAAGTTCAAAAAGTTTATATAAAAATTGGTCATCCGCTCTTGAGACTACAACGTATGGAGGACCCGAAGGTCTCTTCTCTACACTTTTTATGATGGCTCTTATTGTATCACCTTTTTTATACCTTTCCTTCGGTATCTGCTCTGATTTGGGAAAAATAATTTCGTTGTGATTATGAATAAGTAATACTGAATTTGGTTTAATCTGGTATACTTCACCTACAATAATATCTCCCAGAAGTTCTTTGTAAGTATTAAATGTAACTTCTTTTTCGATTTCCTTTATTTTTTGATTGAGATTTTGCTTTAGATTTAATACCAGCCGCCTTCCGAATTCATCGATGGGAATTTCTTCAACATATTCATCTCCCGGTTCAAAATCTTCACCCGAACGGTCTTTAGCACTTGAAACATCTATTTCTACGGAAGGGTCATTTACTTCTTCTACTACGGTTTTATAAAGAAAAATTTCTATATTGCCCTTTTCCATATTGACTATAACATCGAAATTTGCTTCCGGTCCGTGCCTCTTCTCCATCATTTTTCTGAATGAATCCTTTATAATACTCTCAAGGATATCCCTGTCTATACTTTTTAACTTTGCCATTTGAGCAAAAGCTTCAACAATGTCTGATTTCATAGATGTATATAAATATTTTTTAAAACTGTAATTTTACTCTTAAATCCTGTATATCTTCAAAAATTAAGTTAATAATTTCTTTTTCTTTCTTACTTTTTAATACCTCAAAAATAATTTCTCTTTCATTTTTGATTTCTAACAGTTTACCGTTCAATATATTACCGTTCTTCAATACAATTATAAAAAGTTTGCCAATGTGCTTATGTATCTGCCATAAATATTTAAACGGCTTTTCTACGCCCGGTGATGACATTGTTACTTTTGAAATATCCTTTGTCATCTCACTTTTTTCAAGTATTTCCCAAATCTCCTTGTTCAGCCGTGCTAACTTGTCAATATCAAATACTTCCCTGCTATCAACGAATATTTCCAGAATTTTATTATTTCTTTCACCTTTCATCAAAAGGTCAATACACTCAAATCCGGTGTTATCTAAAAAACCGTTTATTTTTAATAAAATTTCTTTATTCATAGATTTAAAAAAAAAGTGGGTCTTCCAACCCACTCAATAACGATAATCCGTCAAATCATATTAATATAAGGTAAGTAAATTAAAATTTCAAGATATATTAATTTACTTTTTGGCTTAAATTATTTGATTATAAAAGCAGTATGTTATAAATTACATTCTTTTAAAGATTTAAATGATAAAATTTTTGGTAGCCAGGAAAATGTTTAAATGTATTTGTACCAACACCCTGTTAAACAGAAATTTGTAACTTATATCAAATAATTGTCATTTTTTGCTTTGTCACTTTATCATTTATTACTTGATTTCAGTGACACCCTTTCTCGCTTCTGCATTCACAACGGTATTCGGCTAATATTTTGGCATATATCTTCGTTAATAAAGAAAAAGGAGGTGGGCTTGAAACGGAGTCTTTGTTATATCTCGATTTTTCATAACATTTTTTGCATAATACTACGGCATTTTCCTGAACGTTATCGCCATCCATTTTTTTATGATAAATATCGAGATTATTAATTCTTGCACAACGCCCCATTTCAGATTTTCCCTGTTTCCTTTTTCATATAATGACTGACTAATTTGGTCAATAATTATATTTTAATTTTGACGGTTTGACTTTAAATTCTTTTTATTGATTTTAATCAAATTCTTTTTATTAATTTCCAAACTCGCCTGAAAAAATATTTTATCTTTTTTTTCGTCTATACCAAAACTCGGTGCGGTTTTATAAACAAAAATCACTTCGTTTATAATCATTTTTTTTTCCATGAATATTAAATATTTATGCTTTTTAATAGAACACGGGATTGTTTTTTAGTTTTCTTGCTATCGTGAAACCCCGTCAGACTTATAAAATCCGGAATTATGTTTTTAGGTAATTTCTTTAAAATTTTTCTTCCTATTTTCCTTTCCTTATCATTTCTTATTTCCAAAATATTTTTATTTCTCATTACAATAAATTCGTTGAACACATTAAGACTTTTATCTTTGCCAAGCTCTACTGCGACTCCGGCTAAAAAAGAATTCGAAAATATTTTTATTCGTTCGATTTTATCATACGAAATTTCATTCCAGAACTTTATTAATTCCAGTTTATCTTTTTCTTCTATAGTCCAGTTTAATTCATAATCTATAAAGTCGGATAGAATTTTCGCTTTATATCTCCTTGCTTTAAAATTTTTATCCATTCGCTGTTACGATATAAATAATATTTTTGTGAAATTCCTTTGAAGTAAAATAATAAAATTGTGATTTTATAGAAAACGGGAAACTTTATATAATGTTGAATATTTTTATTTGTTTTTTATGGGAAATAACAGCGTTTTATCTGTTTTTTCACTATATTTAAACTTTATCTGATATATTTTTACCTCATTATATTTACTTTTTGTTGTATTTATTTAGAGTTTTTTATTCCATTAGATTAAAATTAATTCATGCTTTTTTTTCATTTAATAATCAGATTGTACGAAATGTATTAGAATTAAATTTTAACATATTAATATTCTTTAAATTGAGTTAATTTATTTTGATGACGAATATTAATAAACCTTTACAACGAAAATTTTTTCTCGGAGATACTTTAAAAATAGCAAGGGAATTGCTCGGTAAAATTATCGTTAAACATGATGGTAAAAATATATTAAAAGGTAAAATTGTTGAGACCGAAGCATATATCGGAGAACATGACCCGGCTTGTCATGCATTTCAGAAATTTACGGATAGAAGTAGTGTGTTGTACGAAAAAGGAGGAACAATTTATGTTTATTTTGTTTATGGCAATTACTTCTGCTTTAATATTGTAACAGGAAAAGAAGGTACCGGTGATGCGGTTTTAATCAGGGCTGTAGAACCTCTCGAGGGATTGGAAATAATGAAAAACAGAAGACCTAAAGCAAAAAACACAAGAGAACTGACAAACGGACCTTCTAAATTTTGCATGGCGTTCGGTTTGGATGGTAAATTTAACAGGAACGATATCACGGGCAAAGATATTTATATAACCTCTCCCGCTAAAAGAGAAAAATTTGAAATTGCTTCATCGAAGAGAATCGGTTTGAATGTCGGTGTAGATTTCCCTTACAGGTTTTTTATAAAAAATAACGAGTTCGTAACAAAACATAAATTTAATAATACTATTTAAATTACATTTTATTTTTCTTTTTTTCAATTTCCACGAGTTTTAGCTCGTGGTTTTATACCATAGAACCGGGCTTTAGCCCATAATGAAAATAAAAGCTTGACGATTTGAACATTTTTTAAAATTATTTTATTAATCACACTATGAAAATAAAATTTTGCGGCGCAGCTCAGGCTGTAACAGGCTCACAACATTTACTCGAAATTAATGGTAAAAAAATACTTCTCGACTGCGGTATGTTCCAGGGTAAAAGAGAAGAGTCTTATCAAATGAACAGGCATTTTCTTTTCGAACCTTCCGAAGTTGATGCAGTTGTATTGTCTCACGCACATATCGACCACACGGGAAACCTTCCTACCCTAAAAGTTAAAGGTTTCACGGGAAGTATTTATTGCACTTCTGCCACGAGAGATTTGTGTTCCGTTATGTTGCAGGATAGCGCCTATATACAAATGAAGGACGTTGATTTCGTTAATAAAAAACGCGCAAAAAAACACGAACTCCCGTTTAATCCGTTATATACAATAGACGATGCAAGATCTGTTATGTTGAATTTTAAATCCGCTACATATAAAAATAAATTTTTTATAGATGGCTTCAATGAAAAAGTTTCGGTAACATTTGTTGATGCCGGACACATTCTCGGCTCCGCTTCAGTCATTCTCGAAATCGAAGAAAACGGAAGAAAAATTAAACTTGGCTTTACCGGTGACCTTGGCAGAAAAAATTTGCCTATACTCAAAGACCCGGATTTTATAGGCAATGTCGATTATCTCCTTACGGAATCTACTTATGGAAACAGGCTGCACGATAATGCTGAATTGATTGAAAGCGAACTTGAAAATGCAATTGAAGACGCATTGAAATCTAACGGAAAAATTATAGTTCCTTCGTTTAGCCTTGGAAGGACTCAGGAGCTTGTATATGAGTTGTCTAATATGATGTCAAAAAAAGACCTGCCATCATTTCCGGTCTATGTTGATAGCCCTCTTTCTGTAAATATTACGGATATATTTAAACTACATTCGGAATGCTTCGATAAGGAAACCGCTGACCTGCTTGCAAAAGGAGTTAATGTATTCGGATTAGATAACGTCAAATATATTAAAGATGTTGAAGAATCTAAAAAACTAAATAATCTGAACCAAGCTTGTATGATTATTTCTGCTTCAGGAATGTGTGAAGCCGGTAGAATTTTACACCACCTCGCAAATAATATTCAGGACGGCAGAAATACAATCCTTATAATCGGCTATATGGCTCAGAACACTCTCGGCAGAAGATTAATTGATATTGCAAACATTCCCGGCTCTAAAGTTAAAATATATGGAGATGAATATAGAGTTAACGCAAAGATTAAAGTGCTGAATGCATTTTCCGCTCACGCAGATAAAAATGAACTGATGGATTATTTCAGTAATTTTGATAAAGGCAGTTTAAAAAGAATCTTCCTTGTACACGGCGAAGAAGACCAGCAGACGCCTTTTAAAGATAATCTGATAAATGCCGGATTCAAAGATGTCGCAATCCCCGCACGAGGTGATGAAATTATTTTGTAAACACTTATTTACTTGATTTCTTTGATTTCTCTGATATCACTGAATTTAATCTGATGTTTGATCTCTATGATTTCTCAGATATTAATCTGACGATGGTGCTCTATATGTTCTTACTTTATGAACTTTATAAACTTT
>PNBM01000078.1 GCA_003135995.1 Ignavibacteriota bacterium
ATTAACCATTTATAAATTAAAACTGCAGGAGTTGCCGAAATCAGCGCTAAAACCATTATAACATAAATAATGCTTTCGGAAAACATGTTGCCCACGATTTTTGGAAATATAACCTTCGTTCTGATAAAAAAAACAATAAGATTATGCAGAAATAAGATGAGTAACATGATCGTCACCCCAAATATTAAGATCTTATTCTTTTCAACGAAAGTGGACTGATTTCTGCAGGTTACAAGAAAATTCTTTAATAATTTTATTGTGCCATTTACCCAATCGCTATCCTCTCCTTCAACAAGTGCATAGCTTGAACCTGAAAAAGTATCAGAATGACGAAGTTTTAGAACAAATTTACTATCTAACACATTTTCATTGAAATACAATTCAACTTCAATAATTTGTTTAGTATCAAGTATGTCTTTTGCTTCAGAAATTTCCTTAAAAGAAAATGAGTATTTTGATTTATCAGAAGAAGTGAATTCTATACCTGAATGACTTGTATTAATATATTTTTCCGAAATATTTGTCTCTAGCCAACCTTCCTGAATCAATTCCTTATGTTTGATTTTTTTTGACTTATCAAGAATTTCATTTGAGAGTTTAACAAAAAGCTGCACTAAGGAGATTATATCATTTTTAGTGAATATCTTATTATCAATACTGAATTCTTTTTTTTCAATTGGATTTTTCATGTATACATTTTATTCTGATCTTTTAACTAAACATATAATTAATTTTATTAAAGCCACTGACTCAAAGATAAACAAAAATTAGAGCTTGACGGATCTGACATCAGCCTTGCAGCAATAAGAAGATCCGAAACTATTGCCAGAGTTTATTCATTTTTGAGTCAAAACAGTGATCTGTAACAATTCAATCCTATTCATAAAAATAAATTTGACTTTAGCTTTTTGGCGTAGTACATTTACTCTGAAAACAAGCAGAAGGTTTATCATTAGATTTAGGATTAGCCCTCAGAAATGGGGGCTTTTGCTTTATAATATAATTGACTTGATTTTTTTGGTGGGGCCAGAAACTCGTTTTTGAATATGATTTATCGAATGAGGCGGATGATACTTATGGTTTACGCACGAAAAAAATGAAACTAATAACAGGCTAATAAATACTATTATCAAATTTCTTATAATAATTTTCACTTTCATAAAGTCACAGTCTTTCTTTGTAACGTCTTTCAATCTTAATAGTTTAAATTTAAATTAATAATTTTTACAGATTCTAAGAAATTCTGGCTCCGGAGCTTTTTAAATTTGAATTGTCAGCTATTGAATATTATCTGATTTTACATTACCAGGGATGATAGAGTGTACGTGCAGTGAAACCCCTGATAAAAATATCAGAGGTTATTGTTTAAAAATTATTTAAACTTTCAGAAATTATTAAAATCGCTTTTTAATGTTTTTTATATGAGTTTCATAATTAAAAGCATGCAATTGTGCCAAAATTCCAAAATCTAATCCTTATAAATTAAAGATTCGTCAAAATCGAAGTTTTTATACTTAAATTAAAGATTATTTCTTAATATACATATAATCAATATTATAGATCATAATATAACATGAAAATCAATTTCTCTCCTTACTTCTGATAAATTCCAACTCATTTTTGACGAATTACATATATTATAATATAAGCAGAAAATTCCTGTTTATATTCATCGCCATTCCTTAGACCAACAAGAGTTAAAACTATTCTATTTTCCCATTAAATGGGCATTTATGACTTGACACGAATGTAGTAATATAATAACTTTATATTATAATTTAAAACCTGAAACAGCGTCTTATTGAAATTAACCATATATGAAGATTAGAGCGGCACTCTGGGTGAAATCAGAAACATCCTGACATGCTGCAAGACCCCCGGGGAAATCCGGGGGTTTTTGCTTTAAAATAAAATTGACTTTGGCATGAATGGGGTGTAACTTAGCGTAAAATTTAATCCAATTCAATATGAAAACATCCACTAAGGCACTTTACTGGACTGCAAGGATACTATGTATTTTAGCTATTCTTTTTATAAGTTTATTTGCATTGGATTCTGTTTCCTCCGAGCGCACCTTCTGGCAGAATGCCACTGCTTTACTAATGAGTCTTATTCCATCGTTTGTCCTGCTTGCTGCACTTATCATTGCATGGAAATGGGAAAAAACTGGCGGAATAATATTGACCATTATCGGATTGGCATTAAGCATATTTGTCTTTGTTCTCAATTATAAAAGGAATCAATTTTCCGTTGCGAACAGTCTTAAGAATGCACTTATACTTGCTATTCCCTTTGTTCTGGCTGGTATTTTGTTTATACTAAGTCACCATAGAAAGAAGAAAGAACTTTCCAATGTTCAATAACAGACTCCTCCTGCAGAGATGATTTTTCCCCAGTTTATATCTTTCTGATTCTTTTATAGCCATAGCCCTCGGATATCAGGTCATAAAAAAAGCGCAATTAATTGATTTTCAATTAAGTTACGCTATTCTTTCGTGATTCCGGAGCGACTCGAACGCTCGACCCACAGCTTAGAAGGCTGTTGCTCTATCCAACTGAGCTACGGAACCNNTATGTATATGAGTGCTTTTGTTACATATATAAACGATTTAGGTGGCCGAGAGAAGTTACCATTAGAGCACTTTCAACGTTAATTGCAGGATATGTTTAAACTGACAAAATACTTAAATATGAAGCACTTAAAAATATTACATATCATAATTCTTTCAGTTACATGTTTCTTTTTATCTGACTGCAAGTACATCAATTCTGTCTCAATGAAACCCTTTGATGGCTCTGTGCTAATTATGAGTAAGAAAGAGATAATTAAAACATTAAAAGATAAATGCGTTGACACTATCAGCTTTAAAAAGGGTGAAATAGTAGCAGATGTCGGTGCTGCAAATGGTTCAATCGAAGCTATGCTATCCATGTTTCATGACAGTTTAACTTTTTACATACAAGACATTGATACTTCTGTTTGCAATCAAAAAACTATTAATAAAGTAGTTAAAAGTTATCAGAACTTAAATGGAAGACCATTTACAAATGAGTTCATCGTTATAAAAGGTACTGACAATGAAACGAATCTTCCTGATGATACCTTTAATAAAATATTAATGTTATGGACTTATCAATATTTTAAGAATCCAAAGGGTATTATGATAGATTTGAGACTGAAACTTAAAACTGATGGACTAATGTATATTATCAATCCAGATAGGGATAATTACTCAGGTAAAGTGTTGAACACAGAGCATGGATGGAATGCATCACCTATTGAGAGACAAATCTCTGATATTATTGAATGTGGTTTTGAATTAATTCGATTATCGAGAAATTACGAATGTCCTGAAAGCCCATATATAATGATTTTTAAAAAGAAAATTCCTTAAAACAAACATCTGAATATAGATGACAAGTTTTAAATCTGCGGTCACCTAACANNTATGAAAAGCACAGCTAAAGTAAATAAGCTCCTCACATTTTTTATTTTGAAAGAGATAAGTAAATAATTTTTATTACAATATTCAGCACAGTGGAGATTCTTTCCACAATGCAGCGAGAGGTAAGTCCCCGAATAGCTCGCCGGGCTTACTGATTTGCATGTAAAAAAGATTTGTTTTTGACCCTGGCACTTTATAAATTAGGTATTGTCAATAGTATAGACGGGGCGGTAGCATGAATCCCCGCAGCGAGGCCTCCGGTAGAAATGCCGGGGGTTTTTGATTAATAATTAAATTGACTTTGGTATTAAGATAGAATAACTTTGTTTAAGAATTTGTTTGACAAACTATTTTAAGTGAATAGAACATNNACATATTCAAACATATACATTATGAATACTTTTCATAATCCGAGTTTAAGTTCTGTTTATTAACAATTTTTAATTAATAACTAAATCCTTTCAATATGAAAAAGTTAATCTTTTTTGGTTTGATTATTTTCATGACAATAGGGAGTTATGCACAGGGAAAGAAATATCCTCTTGAAGGTACTTGGAAACTAGTTGCTTTCGATAAAAGTATTGATACCAGTTTGCAAGATATGATTAAGAATGGTCAAATTAAAACCTTCTCAAAGAAATACTTCACTTTTGTAGGACATTTTGAACAGGGTACAAGTATCTACGAAAGCTATGGCGGTGGAACTTATACACTAAATGGTGATAGATATGAAGAAAGTATTATCTACCAAAACGATAAATCATTAATTAATAAAAAATTCAAAGCTTTAGATGAAATACGGAATGATACTCTAATTCATAGATATAATACAGATG
>PNBM01000339.1 GCA_003135995.1 Ignavibacteriota bacterium
ATGTTAAATTATAAATGTTAATTTAATATCATTAATTAATATTAATAATTTTTCAGATTTTCCTTTCAAGCGGAGGAATTAAAAAATTTAACGAATAAAATTATTAAAACTTTAGTACCTTTAATTTTTATTAATTAATTAAAAAAAGGCAATGTTCCAAATTATCAGGAAACAGGAGTTAGCAAAAGGCTCAATAATTCGTTTTGACCTGACAGCTCCGAAGATTGCGGCAAAAGCAAAAGCCGGACAATTCGTAATTGTAAGAGTTAANNGTGCGGATAAGGATGAATTTGCCGGTGTAATTTCCATTATCTTTCAGGTAGTCGGAAAAACAACGGCGCTGATGAGGTCTCTGAAAGAAGGTGATTTAATTAAAGACGTTGTAGGTCCGCTTGGTAAAGCAGCTGAAGTGGAAAAAATCGGGACTGTTGTAATGGTAGGCGGCGGTACGGGTATTGCAATTCTGCACCACATTACAAAAGCTTTTAAAGAAGCCGGGAATACTGTGATAGGAATTATTGGTGCAAAAGAAAAAGAATTGTTGATCCTTGAAGACGAGATGCGTGCGATGTGTGATGAACTTGTTGTAACAACCGATGACGGAAGCTGGGGTACAAGAGGTNNGCACCGGAATGTGCGGTGGGTGCAGGGTTACGGTTGATAACAGGACACAGTTCTGCTGTGTGGATGGTCCTGATTTTGACGGACATTTGGTTGATTTCGAAGAACTGGAAAAAAGAAATAATATATATCTGAAAGACGAAAAAGATTCATTATTATATTCAATAAGATAAAAAATGATTTTATAGTCAGGCTAAGTTTGTCGTTGAGAAAGTTAATGTGCTATGCGTATTGTTCATAAATTAAAATTATAAAAATCTATGTTTGAACAGGACGTCAAATATCTAAAGTTTAAAACTTATTTAAACGCTTATTGCCCGCATTGCAGGAACACGTTTAATGTCGAAAAGAAAGACGAAAAGTTATTAATCTATAAAGCAAAATATCATGGTCAGGAAATAGAACTCAAATTGAGTCCTTATCTCGATGTATTCGATGTAGAGTCTTCGGTGCCTATCGGAGAAAATGATAATATTGATGATTTGTTGTGTCCGCGATGTAAAAAAAGTCTGATATCTGAAGTTACAAAATGCGGACAATGCGGTTCCCCCGTAGCTGAAATGATTATAGCGGTTTATTCTAAACTCATACCGTTTTTCATTTGCACGAGACATAAATGCGAATGGCATGGTCTTACTAAGGCTGATGAAAATAAAATAAAATTAAAAATTCCGCGTCAGGAAATGCCCGAGCAGGACCAAAAGCTGCGCGGTGCAAATTACCTCGAAGTTCCTTATGGTTATACATCTGAACTTGCAGATTTCGAAGCTGGCAGATGTCTGCAATGTAAAAATCCTAAATGTGTAGACGGATGTCCTGTGAATATCGATATACCTGCTTTTATACAATGTATAAGAGATAACAAATACGATGAATCTGCAAAGAAAATAAAAGAGAGAAATATTTTACCTGCAATTTGCGGAAGAGTTTGTCCGCAGGAATCACAATGTGAAGCGCTTTGCATTCTCGGTTTAAGAGATAAGCCCGTCGCAATCGGAAACCTTGAAAGATTTGTTGCAGATTTTGAACGCAAAATGGATTTAGTTAAAGCACCTTCGATTAAAACAAGAATAAATAAAAAAATAGCTATAGTCGGTTCAGGACCCGCGGGACTTACAGTAGCAGCCGACCTCCAACAGCTTGGATACCAGTGTACAATTTTTGAAGCATTACACGAAACAGGCGGAGTGCTGGTTTATGGCATTCCTGAATTCAGGTTGCCAAAATCAATCGTGCATTTTGAAATTGATTATTTGAAAAAACTTGGAGTAAGGTTTGAACTTAATCACGTAATCGGCAGAACGATTACGATTGATGAACTTTTGGAACATTTCAGTTCGGTATTTATTGGTGTTGGTGCCGGTCTTCCGACTTTTATGAACATAGAAGGTGAAAGTCTGGGAAATGTATTTTCATCGAATGAATATTTAACCCGAATGAATCTGATGAAAGCTTATAAATTCCCTGAATATGATACTCCGAAACCACGAGGAACTAAAGTTGTTGTTGTCGGCGGCGGTAACGTTGCAATGGATTCCGCCAGAACAGCTATCAGAACCGGTGCGACGGAAGTTACTATTGTTTACAGACGTTCAAGACAGGAACTGCCTGCAAGACACGAAGAAGTAAGACACGCAGAAGAAGAAGGTGTGAAATTTATGTTGTTGACAAATCCGGTTAAATATTTAGGAACTGACCAGAACATGGTAAAAGGTATGGAATGTATAAGAATGAAACTTGGTGAACCCGATGCGTCAGGAAGAAGAAGACCTGTTGCAATTGAAAATTCAAACTTTACATTGAATACGGATTTGGTAGTAGTTGCAATCGGAACAGGACCGAATCCTATAATATTCCAGACGACACCGGATTTGAGACGTAACAAATGGGGTTATCTTGAGGTAAATCCTGATACAATGGAGACATCAAAAGAATTTGTATATGCAGGTGGAGATATCGTAACGGGTTCTGCAACAGTAATTTTAGCTATGGGCGCCGGAAGAATAGCAGCGAATGCAATACATAAGAAGTTGTCTGAAATGGCATAGTTTTAAAGTTAAAACTATGGAGAGTATGTGTGAAAATACACACTTTATAATTTGTCATTCCCGCGAATGCGGGAATCCAGAGGTAAAACTCTGCGGTTAATTTGTCATTCCAGCGAAAGCTGGAATCCAGACGAAACGAAAGATTATATTATTTAATTAAAATATTAATATCATAAGGACTTAAGTGAAATTAAATTAAGATTTGGTAATATTGTTAGAAAATTAAAATAAAATTTAGGAGTTTTAGAAAAGAAATTTAGATTTATTGTTATTCTTTTCCTTCTGTACAAAAAATGCTAATATATCAAATCAAAGAAATCCTGGTAGAATAAAATTTTCTCGCTTTAGACCTTAGATAATATGGATTTAAATTACGAATATTTTTAACATCAATAAATAAATAACTCAATAACATAATAACAAAATGCGAATAGCAAGAATTAAAACCAAAATCGTACGTCAGGATAAGGATGATGTAGATGTTTCATTATTAGACCCTTTAATAAAAAAATACAAGCATAAAAAAGGTAACCTGATTCCGATTTTGCAGGGAGCACAGAATTTATATGGTTACCTGCCGGATAAAGTTTTTGATAAAATTTCAAAGGAAACAGGCTTGAAGAAAAATGAAATGTACGGTGTTGCTACTTTTTATGCGCAATTCCGGCTGAAACCTGTAGGTAAACACATTGTTCGTGTTTGTCACGGAACCGCTTGTCACGTGCAAAATGCAACGGCTGTTACGGACGATATTATTAGTTTTCTCGGCGTCAAGGACGGCGAAACAACAGAGGACAGAGTTTTTACGTTGGAAACTGTCGCTTGTCTCGGATGCTGTTCACTTGCACCTGTTATGATGATTGGTGACGATACTTATGGAAAATTATCGGGTAAAAAAGCCGTGGATGTAGTTAAGGCTTTAAAAAGAAAAGAAACACTACAGGATAAAAATCAATTAACAGATAATATTTCGAAGAATTAAATTTTAATAATTCGAAATGAAAATTCCGAATACAAATTTTATAAATATATTTTGATAATGGAAAAGACAAAAGTAATAGTCGGACTTGGTAGCTGCGGACTCGCGGCGGGTGCCGGTAAGGTCTATGACGAAATAAAAAAAATAAAAGCAGCAGATAATCTTGATTTTGAATTGAAAAAAACAAGTTGCATTGGTATGTGTTTCCGGGAACCCCTCGTTGAAATAATCGATGAAAACGGTTCTTATTTATATGGTGATGTAAATGTAAAAAAAATAGATGAAATTATAGAAAAACATATCGTCAATTTTTCGCCTATACAGGATTACGTAGTAAAATCGGATAAATTCAAAACACAATTCAATCAGTATTTCGAAGGTCAGGTAAAAATTGCATTGAGGAATTGCGGAGTCATTGACCCTGAATCAATCGAAGAATATGAATCACGGAATGGCTACGAAGCGATTAAAAAAATAGCTAATGAAAAAATCAGCGTGCATGATATCATTAAAACAATTCTCGATTCAGGATTAAGAGGCAGAGGCGGAGCAGGTTTTCCTACGGGATTGAAATGGAAATTTGCGAATAATAACCGCAATGATGAAAAATATATTATCTGCAATGCTGATGAAGGTGACCCGGGCGCATTCATNNGCATTCATGGATAGGTCGGTTCTCGAAGGTGACCCGAATTCGGTTCTCGAAGGAATGATAATTGGTGCTTATGCTATCGGTGCGTCATTCGGATATATTTATTGCCGCGCGGAATATCCTCTTGCAATAAAAAGACTGAACATTGCAATTTCTCAGGCAAGGGAAAAAGGTTATCTCGGAAATGATATACTCGGAATTGAAGGATTTAATTTTGATATCGCTGTTAAAGAAGGTGCAGGGGCTTTTGTGTGCGGTGAAGAAACNNCGCCCGCCATTCCCGGCTGTTTCAGGTTTGTGGAGAAAACCAACTAACATTAATAACGTTGAAACATATGCAAATATTCCATGGATAATAATAAACGGTGCTTCCGAATATGCAAAATATGGAACTGAAAAAAGTAAAGGCACGAAAGTTTTTGCACTAACAGGGAAAATAAAAAACGGCGGACTCGTCGAAGTTCCGATGGGTATTACCATCAGAGATATTATTTATAAACTCGGCGGCGGAATTATCGATGATAAAAAATTTAAAGCCGTCCAGATGGGCGGTCCGTCAGGCGGATGTATTCCGGAATATTTATCTCACACAATTGTTGATTATGATTCTGTAAATGCAACGGGTGCTATCATGGGTTCAGGAGGTATGGTCGTAATGGATGAAACTACCTGCATGGTTGATATCGCACGTTATTTCCTCGACTTCACGAGAAAAGAATCCTGCGGAAAATGTACATTCTGCCGCATAGGCACGAAACGTATGCTTGAAATTCTTACAAGAATAACGGAAGGTGAAGGTGTTGTGGGTGATATAGAAAAACTTGAAGAACTCGCATATCAGATTAAAGACGGTTCACTCTGCGGTTTAGGTCAGTCTGCTCCGAACCCGGTATTAACTACAATCAAATATTTCAGAGACGAATAC
>PNBM01000219.1:0-4068 GCA_003135995.1 Ignavibacteriota bacterium
CGTGTTTAGCCTCTCAATCATTTAAAGATTTAAAAACTTTTACATGCGGTTTTGATTTATCATCTGCTTCCGGTCTTGAGCTTGGTTTTGATGAAAGGGCTAGAGCAGAATATTTATCGAATAAATTTAAAACAGAACATTACGAGGTCGTTCTAAAAGCCGGGGATATGGAGAGAGTAATGGGAAATCTAATTTACCATCTTGAAGATTTAAAGGTTGGTCAGGCATATCCAAATTATTATGTAGCAAGACTTGCAAGTAAATTCGTCAAAGTTGTCTTATCGGGTGCAGGCGGGGATGAACTTTTTGCGGGTTATCCATGGAGATATTATAGCGCTATTCACAGTGAATCATTTAAAAATTATATCGAAAGTTATTATGATTACTGGCAAAGATTAATTCCGGATAATCTTAAACCAACTTTTTTTAATGAGGATATTTATTGTTTTGTTAAAGATTTCAACACAAAAGATATTTTCAGAAGCGTATTAAACGGATATTCCCACAAATACGAAAGTTACGAAAACTACATAAATTCAGCATTATATTTTGAATTAAAAACTTTCCTTCATGGTATTTTGCTTGTAGAAGATAAGTTAAGTATGGCACATAGCCTTGAAACAAGGGTTCCTATGCTGGATAATGAATTTGTTGATTTTGCACTGAAAGTACCCGTAAAATTTAAATTAAGCCATGATAATGTTAATTTTAGATTAAATGAAAATCAACCACCTCCCGAAAAACAAATGTATTCCGGTAAAACTAATAACGGGAAATTGATTTTAAGAAAAGCACTTTCAAGGTTTGTTCACGAGGATTATTCTAACGGAAAGAAACAAGGATTTTCAGGACCAGACGCAAGCTGGTTCAAAGGGGAAAGTATCGAATATGTAAAAAATCTTCTGTTCAATAAAGATGCAAGGATTTATAATTATATTCAACAAAAAACTGCCCAGAATCTTATGAATGAACATTTTGAAGGTAAAGTTAATCGAAGGCTTTTAATATGGTCGTTCTTATGTTTTGAATGGTGGCTTAAAATATTTAAAAATGAATAAAACAAAAAATACACTAAAAAGTTTTTCAGATAAATGGTCAAAGAATTCGACAATTGCTTTGAACGAAACAACAAAAGAGGGCTCCGATATATTTAACTGGATTTTGAATAGGAACGGATTCAAAAATGCAGTCGAATTTAAGAAATTTTTATCTACAAAAAAAAGAATTCTGGATGCCGGATGTGGAAACGGAAGGGTCACTGCATTAATAAACAAATATTCTGATTCCGGAAAAACGGAAATCATAGGCATCGATTTAGTAAAATCTGCGATAAATACTGCAAAGAAAAATTTGGGGAATAAGGATAATGTTAAGTTTATTCGAAAGAATTTATTAAGCTCGTTAAAAGATTTAGGAAAATTCGATTTTATATATTGCCAGGAGGTTTTGCATCACACAAATAATCCCGAAAAGGCTTTTAAAAATCTCTGTTCTCTGTTAAATAAAGGCGGAGAGATAGCCATTTATGTTTATAAAAAAAAGGCACCAATCAGAGAATTCGTAGATGATTTTATTCGTGATAAAATATCCGGTTTGAATTATAATGAAGCAGCGAAATATTGTGAACAGATAACGAAACTTGGTAAAGTACTTTCAAAGACAAAACTAAAGATCAAAATTCCAAAGGTCGAACTTCTACAAATAGAAGAAGGGGAATATGAAATTCAACGTTTCATATATTATTTTTTTATGAAGTGTTTTTGGAACGAAAATTTATCTTTCAAAGATAATTCTGCAATTAATTATGATTGGTATCATCCTCAGATATGTTTTAGGTATCATGAAAATGAAGTTATAAACTGGTTCAAAAAGCTAAAATTGAAAATAGTTTCCAAAAATATTGATTTTTACGGAATAACTATTCGGGGTGTAAAATAATTTATTAATTTAATTTTATTAATATGAATAACATATTAATTACAGGGGCAAGCGGGTTTATTGGTTCAAACTTGATTAATACTCTCATAAAAGAAGATGGTTATACTGTGACTGGTCTGGACATAAAAAAACCGTTGTCTAAAGCTGAAGGTTATGAATTTATTGAATTTGATTTAGGAAAAGAAGAAACTTATCCTGACTTCAAAAAAAATATTGATACGGTTATTCATCTTGCTCAATCACCACTATACAGGGATTTTCCAAATTCTGCAAAAAGCATATTTGACATTAATGTGAAATCAACAGCATATTTGTTGGAATGGTGCAGAAAAAATAAGGTCAAAAAATTTATTTTTGCTTCTACGGGTAATGTTTATAAAACAAAAGATGCACTTTTGAAAGAAGATGATGCAATATCACCAAATTCTTATTATGCTGCATCAAAATATGCAAGTGAATTATTTGCAAAACAATATTCAAACTACTTTAGTGTAATAATATTGAGAATATTTGGTGTTTACGGACCGGGGCAAAAAGGGATGCTTATACAAAATATTATTGATAAAATAATAAATAATGAGCAAATATTTCTCGCAAAAAACATAGGGATAAAAATAACACCAATTTATGTTTCCGATTGTGTCCATACAATCAAAAATATTATTAATTATAATGCTAATAATAATATCGAAGTTTTTAATTTAGGAGGACATGAGATTTTGACTCTTAAAGGGATTGCAAAAAAAATAGCCGATTGTTTTAGTAAAGACTGCAATTTGATAATAACATCGGATGTACCTCTTTATTTGTGTAGTAATAATAATAAAATAATATTAAAATTAGGCGAAATTAATAATCATTCATTCGATATGGGATTGAAGAAGGTAATAGAATATATAAATGCTTAAAGTTATTCATTTACCATATAATATTGGTTCTCATCCATCTACGTTATCGAAATATGAAAACGAAGTTGGATTAATAAGTAAGTCTTATAGCTATCATATATCAAATATATATGTTGATAAAACAAATGCTATATTAAAGAATGATAATGGTATTATTTTAAATGAGTTCAATACATTATATTTTTATTTTAAGATTTTTAATAAATATGATATAATTCATTACAATTTTGGTTCAACCTTATTGCCTGTAAAAAAATTTTCGGATGAATACAATCACATATTTCCTAAACCAATTAAAAAATTGTATGATTTTTATGGAAATGTTATTCGTATTTGTGAATTAAAAAGCAACACAAGTAAAATATTCGTTACTTTTCAGGGAGATGATGGAAGAATTGGGAGTGAGCTGGAAAAAAATAATCCTTATATTAAGACCTGTACTGATATTTTTTTCAATAGATTAAAAAATATAGAAAATCAAATATTAAAAAGAAATAGAATATTCGAAAAATATGCCTATAAAATTTATGTACTTAATCCTGACTTAGCAAATTATTTCGAAAAGAAAGCTGAATTTTTACCCTACGCGTCGTTTGATGTAAATAAACAAGATTACATTGGTTTAAATAATGGCTCTAAAATAACAATCGGTCACGCGCCATCGGATAAAGAAACCAAAGGCACAAAGTATGTTTTAGATGCAATTGAAAGACTTAAATCAGAAGGGTATAACATTGAATTTAAACTTATAGAAAAACATAATAGAAAAGATGCTTTAAAAATATATAAAACTTTCGATTTATTAATCGACCAGTTAATTATTGGATGGTATGGAGGATTAGCTCTTGAAGTTATGACGATGGGCAAACCTGTGATATGTTATATAAATGAGCATGACTTAAAGAATATACCCCTGGAGATGAAAAAGGATTTGCCGATAATAAATGCAAATCTTTTTAATTTAAAAGATGTAATTAAAACTTATATCATAAATAATAAGTCACAACTCAAGAATATCGGAATTAAATCGAGAGAGTATGCATTGAAATGGCATAACCCAAAAATCATTGCCATGAAAATGAAAAAAGATTATGAAGAAGCATTAAATATTAACCGTGATGTTAAGTGAAATTACTATTTTAGAACCCGGAACTAAAACAAGATTAAAGGTCTTTAATAATTCTGAAGGAAAAGCATTGTTTTATTATTCTGACTTTTCGAA
>PNBM01000219.1:4083-5693 GCA_003135995.1 Ignavibacteriota bacterium
AAAAGAAGATATTCCAATCGTATTACCGCCTCAATCGAGAAATCCTCATATTGAATTGCCTTTGTTGAACGAAATTATAACAAACAAGGAACTAAAAAATAATGTTAAAATTATTGAGATGTTTGAAAATACGATTAGCATTATAAAAAGCGTAAAACAAAAAAGCTGGGAATGGGAAGATGAAGAATTTTGGAGTACCACATATAATAATAATCTTANNAATCTTAAGAGCAAAATTAAAAAAAATTGGAATGACAGAATCTGGCAAAGAAAAACCCTAATCAATAAACTACCTTTAGGACTATTTGATACTAAAATTAATATACTTGATATCGGATGCGGAGAGGGACAAAACTTCCGTGAATTGTTTAGAAAAAAAATAAGTAACGAATCTATTTACGTCGCGACCGATATTTCCTTTAACGCTCTGATATTAAACAGGCAAAAAAATAATTTTGTAAATAGTTTATACATATTGTGTTCTGCAGATTACTTACCGTTTGAAGATAATATTTTTGATGTTATTTTATTATTTGGAATATTGCATCATACACATTCAAAAGAAAAAATTTTAAGTTCGGTTAACAATATTTTTAAGCAGAAAGGATATTGTCTGGTTCACGAAGCGATAGTGCATAACGAGGATGAATTGTCTAACCATCTAAAAAATATCAAAAAATCAGTCAAATCTGGCAATGACAGCTATCATGAAGAAAGGATAATTCTTAAAAATCTGCTTCTTGAAATAGAATATAATAATTATAGTTTTATTTTTAAGCGGCAGGAAAACTCTTATTATTTCTTCAGGTTATTTAACCTGATTAGAAATCTGCTTCTAAAATATGAATTTCTATTTAGATTTCTTTCTTTTATAGACAGGGTAATAATAAAGGGNNTTATATATTTGAAATTATATATTAATAATATTGCCAGGTTCTGCTCTCACAATAATTTTTCCATTATTTCAAAACTCCTCTTAAGCAGATAGGTGTAAAAAAAGATAATATATTTGGTGTATTGAAGTACTTTTGAGAAGAATATTAGAATCTCCCGGGTAATTGAAGAAAAGTATTTTAAATGGGGTTTGTTGACTGAGTGATAATTAAAGAAAAAAATCAAATTATATGAGAAGTATTCAGAAAAAAATATAATTAAAACCCTGATTTACTATTCACATTTGCATAATATTTAAAAAATGATGAAAATATTTATCAAAAATATTTTTGATTTATCTTTCTCAATAATATTTTTCTTCCCGTTTCTAATTTATTCTTTTATTTTCCGGCCTACAAAACAAAAATCTCCGAAAATTGTTTGGGGGTTATTTCCGCATTATAATTCGGCAAATAATAGTTATGCATTGAAATTGTTAGGTTTCAGTAGTAAATATTATATCGATGAATCATATAATATTGTAGATGAGAAATATTTTGATAAGGTATTAATACCTAAAGGTAAAAATAACGGTATACTGATTTTACTTAAAAGATACATAAGATTTTTTGATATTATTAAAAATTTTGATGTTATAATTACCACTTTTGACGGTGCTTTTTTAAGGTATACAAAGTTAAGATTTTTTGAACATATTTTCTGGAAAATAGGTAAGA
>PNBM01000350.1 GCA_003135995.1 Ignavibacteriota bacterium
AATTCTTTTACGATTGGGGCATTTACTAATTTGCTCTTTTCCGGAGTGAGACCGGTCTCCTTGAATTTGTCGAACTCTCTCCCCGATACCAAACCGACAAAATCGGCTTCCTTCAGATATTTTTCAGAAGGAATATTAACCGTAAATGCCTTGGTCTGTTTGATGTTATGAAAACTCAGGGTTGCCTCCCTGAGAGACACACTGATNNGTCCCAATGATGAGCACCGGAGAAGGGAGCAAAATTGTTTTTGCCGGAAGTAAGAGCTTCATAATTAAATCCTCATTAATAGTTTTATCTGTTTATATTTGGATGAGTAATACTGATTATAAAATTATTTAATAAATGAGTTAATAAATAGTCAGAAACTATTTTTCCTTTTTTTAAAAACAATCCCGGCTAAGGCTCGCTCTGTCACTCAGATGGTCGCGAGTTCGAGTCTCATCGATTCTGCTAAATAAAATATGGTAATTAGATTAAATTTTATGTGCCATTTTTATTTCCCGGTGACGATTTAAATTCTCTTATAAAGTAAAGTAGATTACAGTTCGCCGTTTATTTTAAGTATTCCTCAATCACAATCTTTTTCTGCGACATCATTACTTTCCAGGCATTGGGTTTACTCATCAGTTCACCAAAATTCACAGGTAACACCTGCCAGCGAAGTCCAAATTTATCTATGCACCAGCCGCATTGTGATTCTTTGCCGTCGCGGGTGAAATAATTCCAAATTTTATCAATCTCTTTCTGGTCTTCACAATTGATAGTAAATGATAATGCATCATTAAATGTATGATGTTCTTTTTCAGTACTCATCAAAGAATACTTGTGTTCAAAAATTTTCACTTCACAAATTTCTGTATTTCCACTGGGGGTCTCGCCAAGAGGCACTATGTNNGCCAAGAGGAATTACTTTTCCTTCTTCAAAATCGCTGCCAAATATTTTTTTGTAATATTCAACAACTTTTGAAATTTTGCCGCTTTCAGCAATAAACCAAAGGCTGGGAATAATTTTATTGTTATTCATATTTTCTATTTAAAAGGTTTTAAATTTTAGAATGCGCTATTTTTATTCGACAAAGTAAAAGAATCTGACTATATATTTTCACAACTCTTCGAAAGTTAAACAAGTTCCTCTATCATTACTTTTGTAGAATCAGATAGAAGATTTTTCAAATATAATAACTTGTTAATATTAATTTTTTTTGTTAAAATATGTTGGCAGTCTTTTTTAATTTATAAAAATATTTATGCTAAAATCATTCAGCTTTCAAATTCAGGTAACATGCCCCGGATGCAATTCAAGTCATCCCGTTTCAAGTCTTCTCGCAAATGAAATCTGCGGAAATTGTGGTAAAGAACTCATAATGAATAATATTATTCAGCAGACTTTTAATTTTGGAGAGGTGGACAGATTAAAAATTATGAATGGATTTCTTGCAGGTAATATTAATCCCCGTAAATTATCTTCAGATATAGGTTCAATTTCTGAAATTAAAATGATATGCAATTCACATCCTGCTAACTGTGGAGAATGCAAAACACTTTTAGATGAACATGATATTCTGGATTCCATTACAAATAAAAAACCGATTTACTGTAAAAAGTGTAATCATCCAATGGCAGTCAGACCTGCTGATGATGAAATAAAACAATTCCATCCAAAAGCTATTGGAGTAATAAATGATTCAAGAGGATTTGACGTTAATCCTGATACGATTGAAAATAAAAGCCAGACTATTGTATTTAGTTGTATGACATGCGGAGCAGGACTTAAACTTGATAAACATTCTGAAAGGATGATGAAATGCATTTATTGCGACAATGAAAATTATTTACCCGATGCAATCTGGAACCGGCTTCATCCGTATAAGGCACCTGAACTTCTCTACTTAATACTCGATTTGGAAGAGAGCGATATGAAAGAAACGCTGGATTATTTTTTTAATCTGAATATTTTTGACGATTTTATATTATTGGGAATTCGTGAAAGTTACTTTCCAGACTTTATAAATTCATATTTCACATCAGACAACGGAGTATTCCTGTCGGATTCTGTTAAATGCTGGTGGAAAATTCTTTTAAACAGTAAATATGAAAGAGCTTCAGCGGGTAGTATAGCATACACTACTGTTGAATTAGATGTTGATATATATAAAATACTCTATATCGAGGATGTAAAAAATATTTTCTTTTCAAATTTCCGAAATAATTATGGAAAACTTAATCCCGAATTAAAAGAATTCATTGCCGGTAATATATTTGAAATTCCAGATGACATCCGCGATACGCTTTCAAAAGATGCTAACGAAAGTGTTCGTCTTGCAATTGCAAAAAATAAACCTCTGGAGAGACCTGTTGCACAACCTGAAAAACAAATAACACCACCTGTATTACAGCCTGTTAAAGAGGAAAAAAAAGGATTTTTTGGAAAACTGTTCAGATAGTTATTTAAGTGAAGTTTTATATTAATCATAAATAGCTAATGCAACAAACTACATAAAAAGAAATTTTCCCCGGCTGTTTTACTTTTTACGAAAATGAATATCACGATTCTTTTTCTTTCTTTCCTTCATCTTTGTTTAAACCCATAGTTAGTGCGGTTAATCCGGCTACAGAACCTAATTGCATGGTTTCGAGAGCTGTGCTGGGTACAATTACAATTGTCGAGTTATTCTTTAAACCTTCATACAACATATTCATTGCTCTTAAATGAAGAGCTGTAGGATTATCGGCATAGGTCTTTGCTGCCTCTCCGAATTTTTCGGCAACCTGCCGTTCAGAATCTCCGAGGATCACTCTCGCCTGCCGTTCTCTTTCCGCCTGTGCCTGCATTGACATTGCATCCTCTAAAGAAGAGGGAATCAGTACATCTTTTACCTCAACGGAGATAACATTAACGCCCCATGGTTCGGTGCGCACATCTATTATCTTTTGAAGGTCGTTGCTGATTTTATCTCTGCCTTCGAGCATATCAGAAAGCATGGTCTTGCCGATAACNNACATCACGCAGAGCCGTTTGGGAAGCCCAGCTTATACCGCCTTGATAGTCGGCTATGTCCATTGCAGCTTTCTTGGGGTCTAAAACTTTCCAAAATAACACTGCGTTTACATCAACCGGCACAGTGTCTTTTGTGAGAGTTTTTTCTGCCTGGAAAGTAGTCGTTATAACGCGCGTATCAATCCAGTAAGGAACGGTGTCTATGACGGGGATAATGAAAAACAATCCCGGNNTAATACCACTACTTTTTCCCATTGATTAGCAACTTTAATTGAATTTGAAACAATGAGCGCAACAAAAAAGGTTATAACTCCGATAGTCCATGCGATTTCAATGACAGATGTAATACTATATAATGCTAAGGCAAATAATATACCTACTACAATAATTAAGAAGAATATTAATACTGCAACAAAGTTTCCTTTTCTCATTTTGAATTTTCCTCGAATTAAATTAAGAAATACAGAATTTTAAAATAACATCGTAATATATTAAACAAAATATTATTAAAAAGAATTGTTTCTTGATTAGGCAATTGAATGATTGGTTAAAATATGAATGAGTTATCTGCTTATAAATCGTTTATTTTTTGTAATATTAAAATATTGTAATTATAGCTATTTTAAAAAAATTAACCGCTAAGAAGTTAAATCATGAAAAAAATAATTTATACATTCCTATTAATTATCACTTTCCTGATTATTTGTAATTTTGCATTTTTAAGTTGTTCTAAAAAAAATGTATCAGATACTTCTAACCCCAATGTTATTGATTCAAACGTAAACTCAAAGTTCGAAATTAATATATTATCGAATAAAAATGAATATTACCAGCTTGAACCGGTATGGATGACTATTCAAATAAAAAATACTAGTCCAAATGTTGATTCTATTGATATACATGATAATATAGAGTTACTACCAGGATTTCGAGTTACTGACAAGAATGGAAATGAACTAATATATCATTATAATTTGGGTCTCTACGGAAGACCAAATTTTATTAAGATTAATGGTAACGGACAAATAAGTTTTGATGTAGAATTATCCATGGGATTTGGTGAAAACAATTTAGGGGAACATTTAAGAGCGAAATATTATCCGATAACTTATTTCTCAAAAGGTAAATATTCAGTTACTTTACATTATCGTAAAGCCTTGAATAAGGAAATGTTACAATCAAATAAAATTAATTTTGAGGTAAAGTTACCGGAAAATGATGAATTAAAAGTTTTTAAAAAATTGCTCGAAATTAATAAAACTTATGACTATGAGCTTATATCATGGGAAAATTATATTGATGATTTAAATAAACTATATGATGAAAATCAAAATAGTATTTATTCCGAAGAGATATATTACAATTTCATTCATATTACATTATTAGCTCAAGGAAATATGTTTAACGAAAAATTAGTTGGTAAGTGTAAAGTATTCTTAAATAAATATCCAAATTCGTTCTACTCTGAAAAAATAATAAATGCTCTTCTTCCTCCATATGTAAGTACATTAAATAAATCAAAACAAGATGTAATAAATTTCCTAAATGAATTAATGAATAAGAATCCAAATACAAAAATACAAAATGTTGCTTTAAAATATATGCGTGATAATAAATATATACATTAGATTTTTTCGAAACAGGAAATGGCGAATTGAAAATGAATAATAATAATTTTTTATTTATTCTTTGAATTAAACTGAAATATATTAAATAATAAACTTTTTATGAAAAAAAAGATATTAATAATTTGCCTGATATCCGGAATACTTATAGTCTTCTTAAAATTTGCAAATCCTTCATTAGAATCTCATAAAGCATTTATTAAAGAAAATTTTCACAATAATTTGTTAAAAGCAAAGATTCAAAACAAATCTCCAAAATATGATATGTTAGATAATATTATAAGTTCCGGATATTATCCGGCAATTGTTGAAAAAAGCTATCACTTATTTTCTATTGGGAAAATTCCAATTGAAGGGAAATATGAAAACGTAACATTAGGAATTGCAGGATTTATTATTCCTTTAAATAATTTTGATGTAAATAAATCATACAATAAATCAATATTTGAAGTTAATATAGTGTCGAATAAAAATGAATATTACCAACTTGAACCGGTTTGGATAACTATCCAAATAAAAAATATCAGTCCAAATGTAGACTCTGTTGATATACACGGCAATATAGATTTATTAAAAAGATTTCAAGTTACAGACGAGAATGGAAATCAACTAAAAGGTCATTATCCTTTAATTGACTACGGAAGCGGAAATTTTATTAAGATTAATGGTCACGAACAAATAAGTTATGATGTAGAATTATCCACAGGGTTTAGTGAAAACAATTTAGGGGAACACATGAGTTCGAGATATTCTCCAATATCTTATTTCTCAAAAGGTATATACTCTGTTATTTTAAACTTTTATAATACCTATGACGCCAAGGAATATGAATTATTTCAATCAAATAAAATTAATTTTGAAGTAAACTCACCTGAAAATGATGAATTGAAGATTTTTAATAAATTACTCGAAATTATTAAAATCTATGACGTTGAGCATTTATCATGGGAAAATTATATTAATGATTTAAATAAATTATATGATGAAAATCAAAATAGTATTTATTCTGAAGAGATATTTTATAATTGTATTTATTTTCCAATACTATTTCAAGTCGGACCTACAAACAATGAAAACAGGAATATGTTTAACGAAAAATTTGTTGAAAGATGTAAAGTATTCTTAAATAAACATCCAAATTCGTTCTACTCTGAAGAAATATTGAATCATCTACTACCTCGATATGCAAATACATTCAATAAATCAAAACAAGATGTAATAAATTTCTTGAATGAATTAATTGATAAGCACCCAAATACAAAAATACAAAGTGCTGCTTTAAAATATAAGCGTGATAAAAAATATACAGATTAAATGTTATCGAAACAAAAAAATTGATATTTGATATGCTTTGTAAGGAGGATACTTTCAACACAATTAAAAAAATCAAATAGAACTGGATTCCCTCCTTCCCAGTTTAGAACATACTGGGAAGGAGCGGGAATGACAGCAAAGAGATTTTCTAATATTTTAATCTTCTAATCCTTTTCCATCGAGAATTTGCGGAATAAATTTTTCGACTCTTGACTCACGGGTTTTTGATTGCTTGGGTGCAGAAAAATAAAG
>PNBM01000044.1 GCA_003135995.1 Ignavibacteriota bacterium
GAGAAGTAATAAATCCATACCTCTTGTGGATATTAACTATTGGTTTGAAACCACGATGCTTCATAAAAACGATTCACTTTATTCATACCGGTTTTATTCTACCGAATTCAAAGACAGGGACATAACTCATATAGATTATACGTTCGATTACGACATGGGTCTGATAAAAGCGAAAAAAGACAGAAACCTGATAGCCGAAGAAGAAAAGGAAATTAAAATTGACGGCACCAAAAAATTTCAGGATGGACTATCGCTTTTTTATAATGCAAGAATTCAGTCGCTTGTAAACAGAAATTACATTGTTCCTGTATATATCAATGAAAAGGAATCCACAGTAAATTATTCATTTAATTTTAACAAAGACGTTGTATCGAGTGATTTGGTGGATTATGATATGGAAGCAATAAAAGTGTTCGGAACTGCACATTTCGTAGGTGTCTTCGGTCTGACGGGCGAGTTTATAGGCTGGATGTCTAACGATGAAGCACGCGTACCTCTGAAAGCAAAATTCAATGTTGCAATTGGCAGCATTACACTCGAACTAAGTTCCTACAAAAGAGCTAACTGGAAACCTCCCCATTTTAAAAAATAAATTGTAATTGAATTCGATTTCTATTTTTAGTAGTTTGATTTATAAATTTAATATCTTTATGAAAATTTTCAAGTATTTGTTAATATTTTCGTTTATACCATTATTTAATATTTGTATTGCACAGGATGCGCAGGAAATTATTAAAAATGTCCAGTCGAAATACAGCAGTATAACCGATGCAACTGCAAACTATTCGCAATCGGTTCAATATTCTTCAGGTAAAAGTTCTTCTTCTTCAGGCATAATTTATATTCAAAAAGAAGATAAATACAGGATTGAAACCAAAAATGATGTTATTGTTACGGACGGAGTTACTTCTTGGGCATATTCTAAAAAGAAAAACCAGGTTATTATAGATAATTATAAAGATAACGGGAATACATTTTCGCCGAATAAATTTCTTTTCAGTTATCCCGTAAATTTTTATTCCGACCTCGATGGTGATGAAAATGTGGGGGGAAATGATTGTTACTTGCTGAAATTGACACCAAGGAAAAAAGGCTCTATAAAAGAAGCAAAAATCTGTGTCGATAAAAATTCAAATTTAATTCGGAAAATTGTCATAACAACATCCGAATCCACTTCAACATATATATTAAAAAAGATTACGTTGGATTCCGGTGTAAGTAATTCTAAATTTTCGTTTTCTCCTCCTGATGGGGTCGAAATTGTGGATCTTCGCTAAATAATTTAGTATAAAATTTAAATTTTATTATTTTTAAAATCATCAATGGCTTTTTTTCTAAAATTGATGATTTGCAAATTATTTTTTAATAAAGATATTAATTGTTTCAAAAATTTAAAAAAATACTTCGATTTTCAATTCTCTCTTTACTGCTGATATTTTTCATGTATCTGGCTTTCAAAGGAATTGATATAAATGAATTAATTTTACAGTTAAAGCGGTCAAATTACCTTTGGGCAATATCTGGTATGCTGATAGGAAGTGTAATAGGAAGTTATTTCCGTGCATTGAGGTGGAGATATCTGCTTAACCCTGTCAAAAAAAATATCGGTATGAACAATCTCTTTTCTTCCGTTATGATAGGCTATATGATGAACGCATTAATTCCGCGTTCGGGTGAAGTATCGAGACCTGTTCTGCTTGCGAAAAAGGAAAATATTTCTAAAGCATTTTGTTTCGGAACTATTGTTGTCGAAAGAATTTTCGATATGCTTTCGATGTTCATTGTTTTCGGAATCTGTCTTTTTTTCTTCAGGCAAAAATTATCGGATGCTTTCGGAGAATTTAATCTGGAAGGAATTTCTTTATATTTCTCAGCCGCAATTCTGTTATTTGTTTTGATAGTTGTTATAATGTTATTTAATCTTGAGAAAACCGAAATATTTGTAGAAAAAATTTCCAAAAAAATTCTGCCTCAGAGATTTCAGGAAAAAATTCATAAAACATTCATTTCTTTAATAAGCGGTTTTTTGTTTGTGAAAAGTCCGAAAAGTTATTTTCCGATTTTTTCGCTTACGATTTTAATCTGGCTGTGTTATGCAGTCTCAACATATTTTACTTTCTTTGCATTTAATATTAATTTAACATTTCTGGATGCCAACCTGATACTTACATTGATGTCATTTGCTATGACATTGCCATTGCCGGGTAATTCCGCAGGAACATTTCATTTTCTTACCAAGACAGCATTGGTAAGCATATACGGTATAAATGCGGAAGTTGCGCTTGGTTACGCAACGGTTTCCCATTTACTCGGACTTATCGCACTTTTAGTTATAGGATTTTATTATTCAATAAAAGAAAATTTTAAATTCAACACGGGGCTGTAAATTTTATTCCAATCTATTTATCATTTTTTTTCCTATTAATAAATAATTTCATCTGTAAAACGTGAAAGGTGAAATGTGAAACGTGAAANNAACGTGAGAGGTGAAACGTGAGACAAATTTTATTATTCAGAATTCAGAATTCAGCATTCAGCATTTATAACCGCTCTTTTTTATTTTTTATTTTTTATTTTTTATTTTTTATTTTTTGTATTTGTTTTTTGTTATTTGATTAGCATCATTTTCTTCGTATCAATAAACTCTTTCTTCGTCGCATCGCTTACAAATTTTAACCTATAAAAATAAATCCCGCTGGCGAGATTTTCCGCATTGAATTCTGCAACATAGCTTGCTTTTCCCCACTTGCCGTTTATAAGTTCTTTCACTTCTCTGCCCGTTATGTCATAAACTTTTAATGTCACATA
>PNBM01000283.1 GCA_003135995.1 Ignavibacteriota bacterium
AACGCACATTCGGGGATGACATTACAAATTACAAAAAATAAAAAATAAATAAGAACGAAGAGACGTATGTTTCGTCTGGATTCCAGCTTTCGCTGGAATGACAAAGTAAATTCGGAATTATAAAAAAACGTTCCCAAAGAGGACTTTGGGAACAAGAAGAAAATTAATTAAAACTAAGTAATAATTAAAGATAGAAAATTAAAATAGAATGTGTGCTTAGCAATCGCGCGGATAATATTATTTTCGTTACCAAGCTGGAGCTTGGTAACGATGGGAAAAATAATCTTATTTAAATTAATAAAATTATTTACAAGATTCAATTATTGGTTTTAATTCATTTTCATAACTTGGATCTAATTCAATGGCTTTATAAAAATCCTTTTTTGCATCATAACATTTATTCTTTTTGGCATACATTAAACCACGATTATAATATGCCTGCTGATAATATGGATTCAATTTTATTGCTTCTGTAAAATATTCAATGCAAGCATCATAAACTACTGGGTAATTATAATAATAATAAAAAGCTAATCCAAGATTATAAAACGCATTAAAATTCTTCTTATCTAAACTCTTCGCTTTATTAAAATCTTCTATTGCTTTATCATATTTTTTTAATAGACTATAAGCTACACCTCTATTATTAAAAACTGGAGATAAATCTGATGTATAATAAACTTTTCCTTTTATTTTTGTATTTATATATTCTGTATAATAATTAATAGCATCTAAATAATTACCTTTATCTAACTCGGTGTTTCCTTTTAAAAAAAGTGTGTTAATTTCTATATCACTGCTTGCAAGTGATTCAATTTTAATATTTTGAATATCGCTAAACTTAATTGCAAAATTTAAATTTTGTCCTTCTTTATAAGTAAGAGTACTTATTCCAATTAGTTCACCTAAAGAATTTACTACTGCTCCTCCACTACTACCAGGAGATATACTAGCAGTAATTTGAATAAACTCTCTTCCAATATCATCAAAATATCTTAAACCTCCGATTATACCTTCTGATATTGAATTCTCTAAACCTAAAGGACTACCTATTGCATAAATACGCTGTCCGATTTTTAATTTGCTAATATCAGCGATATTGATTGCTGGAAAAATATTTTCTGAAACTTTAAGAATTAAAATATCTTTATTAATGTCTATTCCAATTATTTTTACATCCTTTATAATATCACCATAATGCCTAATTTCAACACGTATGCCTTCACCTAAAACATGGTAGTTAGTAACAACATAACCTTTATCATCATATACGACACCACTTCCTTGACTTATTAATTTATTATTATCATCATATGATAATATTACAACAACTGTCTTGTTTACCTTTTCATAAATTTGTTCAGCTGTTAAATCTTGTGAAATTGTAATATTGGAAAATGAAATTGTTATAAATAATATTATATATAATATTTTCATNNCATTTTTATTAAAAACTCTTTATAATATTTTAAGAATAATGCTTAATATTAATCAAGAAAATATCTATTATGAATTTAATGAATATCTTTTAAGATATTATTAGCCTCTGAAATATAAACATCTTTATAATTATTTGTATCAAATACTTCTTCAGGTATTTTAAAATCACCTTTTAAAATATTCTTTAATCTTATTATTAATGATTGTTTTGTCCGGCAAGATAAGGCACAATCGTTGTATAATTTTTGGAATGCTAATTCAACATCATACAGACCTTTTAACCCTTTTCTCCGTGCAGTTTCTGGTTGTAATGATGTTGATTTATCATAATAATATTTAGTTATTTTTTTATTATCCCAGTCCATAATTAATTATTTTTCCTAAAAAGAATTTATTGTATTAATTAGTAATTAATATTTTAATCTTCCCAATACTCTGTTCCATTTAAATCAATATATCCCCAATTATTATTCAAATCAACTCCTGCTAATCCATTTTTAAAATTACCGGCACTACTATATTTTAAAGAGATAACTTCTTTACCTTTTTTATTAATAAACCCCCATTTATTGTTTAATTTTACTTTTGCAAGTCCTTCGTGGAAATCATCTATTTCAGTAAATTTCAAAGGAAAAATTTCATTTCCTTGTTTGTCTACAAGCCCATATTCTTCATTCGATAAAAAAATCGCAACATCTTCATTAAAATTACTTACCCAATCATATTGAATTCGAATAAATTGATTTCCTTCTTTATCTATAAATCCCCACCAATCTTTTAATTTAATTCTTGCAAGTCCTTCATAAAAATTATCTGCATTATCATATTTTAGAGAAATAACCTCTTTACCTTCTTTATTTATATATCCTGACAATTTATTCCATTTAACTCTTGCAAGCCCTTCTTTAAAATTATCTATATAATCATATTTTAATAAAATAATTTCTTTATTTTCTTTATCAATAAACTTTTTTTCCCCATTCAACTCAACATAAGCTAACCCTTCATGAAAATCACAAACATTATCATAAATAAAAGGAATAACTTCTGAACCTTCTTTATTTATAAAACCCCATTTTAAATTTAATTCTACCTTTGCATAACCTTCATGGAAATCTCCGGCGAGCTGATATTTTGAGGGTATTACTTCAATACCTTGTTTATTTATAAAACCCCTTGTATCATTTAACATAAAAACAGCAAGATCTTCATAAAAATCGAATATACAAAAATATTTTATAGGCGTTATTTCTTTACCACTTCTATTCACAATACCCCAATAATCATTTAAAATAACACGAGATATATTTTCGTCAATATACATAATATCATCATATTTCAAAGGAATAA
>PNBM01000278.1 GCA_003135995.1 Ignavibacteriota bacterium
CGGGTGCATCTCCGTCAATTACAATATTTTTAGTTTTAACATAAAATAATAAACTTCCCGCAGGAGCAGTGCCTGTAATAACCGTATTTGCTAATGTAGGTCTGATTGTTGTTGTGAAATTACCTGTGTTGCTGAAGTTTCCGAACGAAATCGGAAATGTTTCGCCGGAATATAAAACATCTGTTAACTGAAATTCGACATTTCCATTTATTCCTAATGCATTCAAATCCGAAACTGCCGAAGTAATTGTATTAAATACAGCCATTACGTTATCCTTTAATCCATATTTCTTCTTCAGGTCGTCAGAAAAAATTATTTTACCGTTTGATTTAAATTCTTTTCCGGTTGTTTTGGAAACATAATAAACTTCTTCTGCTTTATCTTTTAAAGATTTATTTTTTACAATTTTCTCATCTACCGCGGTACATTTGAAATCGGGTTCATTCTCTCTTTTAGAATTATTTATTCCTTTTTTCCCTGTATTAATATCATTTGAATTATTTGCATTTTTAAAATCGTTTTTGGTATTAAATATTTTATTAACTTCTCTATCCATTATTCTGATTTTTTTATCAAGGTTATTTTCATTTATTAAAATTCTCTCAAATAAAGATGAGCCAATCAGATATGTGCCGTTCAACTGGTCTTTTATTATTCTTGTCCCTGCGGGCGCCTGAATATCAGGTATGTGCGGAACTCCGTCTATGGTCATAGTATTACACTCAGCATCTAAAACATCGTTTATTGCAGCTCCGGTGGAAATATCATAAGTCAGCCAGAAATAATTCGTCCCTTTTGCTAACGCCTGTGAACCGGTAAATTTGAATGAACCGCTTGGTGTATTGATATCCGAACCATACTGAGTTGTAGTTGCAAAAGCGTTACTGATTCCTGTATACCATAATCTTGCTGTTGAAATATCAACGGAAGGATTTGAAGAACCATTTGTATTAAAAGTAATATCCGATAATGTAATAGGAGTACTGAATCCCGACGTTACAACCTTTATTCCAATAAGTTGCTGATTTGTGACATTTCTTAAAACCGGTGTCATAATCGTTTGAGTGGTTGTACTTGATGAATATACCATCGGAACAGGTGTAGGAACAATATAATCAATTCTGATATTTGGTCTGTTTGAACTAACGGTCAATGCGGTTGTTGGCGGAGTAATATACGTTGCTAAAAATGCATGTTGATTTGTTGCTGTCGTATAACTAAAGTAAGGATATGATACCGCACCTGTACTGCCATAATTTGCCTCCGTTAAAACCATCAAATTTTCAGTTGCATAAATATCAAAAGTACTTGAAAGTGTAATTTGTTTCCATCCTGTTGAACTAAATGAATTAGATGCATCATAAACTAATGTTGCACCGGAAATCATATTAGCCCAAGTGTCTGATGTGATTGTAGTAGACGAACTGCTCTTCAAATATATTTTTAATGGAGCTGACGTAACAGCAGATGTTCCAACGTACCAGCTTAATTTAGTCAGTGTTTTAGCTGATGAACCTAATTCCACAGCTGTATAAATTGATGCACTTCTGGAATATCCGTAATACAAATAAAAAGGATATCCCTGTGTTAATACGCCATTCCCTATACTCACCTGGTTCAGTATCAGCCTGTTACCGGCCGGGTCCTGATTTGCAGCCGGATATTTAATTCCTCCGATATCAATCTGATTCGCATTGATAATCGCATCCGCAACATTATTTTGCGTTGCTGATATAGAAATATCGTATGCGACCCAAACATAAGTAACTCTCACGGGTAAATCGTAATTTAAATTCGTGAATGTTGCAACTCCTCCTGAAAATGACTGCAGTGTGCCAATCGGGTTTGCAGTTGAAAAAGTAGTTGAACTCGTTCTATAAAGTTTTATTGCTGATATATCAGCATCGTTTGAATTATTTGAATTAACTGCGATTGAATTTAAATTGAGAGTACCGCTGTTTCCAAGAACATTAATATCTAATCTTAAAATTTCCTGGTTCGTACTGCCTTGTATAACCTGATTTGTAGATGCTTGATTATAAACGATTGAACCTGTATACTTCTGTATAGGTGCCTGAATAAACTCATCTGCACCGACATCGGGAGTAGATACATTTCTTATGTCACCATCATAATCCGTCGTAATTGAAAAAGGAGCGGTCACGCTTACGCCACCGCTTTCACATTGAGTTGACTGCGTCAATTGCATATGCAAATCATAAGGCTTAGTTGCGATATTATTGAATGGAGGAAGTTCTGTAAATGATAAATTTTCTTTTGGATTAACTCTTGTTTTATAAGCTGCGATAGTTTGGTCCGAATTTATTCCGTCAAAAAATATAAGTTTATTCGCAGAAGGAATTCCGGCATATAAACAATTATTATTTGAAGTTGCGGCATAATATGCTGCATTATATGTGCTGGACCATTTTATTGCCGTTGAATTTCCGCTTGTGGAACCCGGCGTGGAAGTATTTACGATAATATTATTTCTGAAATCTCCTATTGTAGTCAATGTTTTGTAAACGCCCGATGAACCAAAAGATGTTCCTGTTGATGTTGCATTTAGAAATACAGAATTATAATATAACCCAACAGTTGTTCCGCCCAGTATATAAATTCCGTTTACAGCATTAGCTCCGGTAGCCGTATTAGCATACAAATCAGATATAAAATTATTATATAGATAAACTGCCGAACCGCCTAAAATATAAATACCATTAATTGTGGAACCCGTTTGACTTCCCGATAAATTATATATGTTATTTTTAAATGCTGTTAATTGATTTGTTGTGCCTCCGAGATAAACTCCATAGATCGCACCGGATGCATTAGTTGTAGAAATTGTATTAATAGTATTTCCATAGAGATTAACATAAAGATTATTTACACCTATGTATAATCCATAAACTGAAGAGCCTGTTGATGATAAATTCGAAACCGTATTATTGTAAATTCCATTTGGAGTACCCGACGTACCGCCAAAATAATTCAAATAAAATCCGTATAATGCACCTGCACCATGATTCACATTCGAAATTGTATTATTGTAAAAATTCAAAGAAGGATTTGTTAGTGAGCCATCGTTACTAAATATTCCGTAAAAAATACCTGATGAATTAGTAGTAATATTTGAAAAATTATTTCCCGATATAGTATGCGAAGCCGTAGTTGGCGAACTGCCAAAATCATAATAAGCGTAAATCGCTGAAGCACTGCTGACTGTATTGTTAAAAGCTCCGGTAATATAATTATTTTGAATTGTTTTGGTTCCATTCGCCGGTGCTGAATAGCTACTCGAAATAAGATAAATAGCTCCGGTAGTTTTCACAGAAATATTATTAAAATTATTACCACTGATGACTTCGTTTAATGGAGTTATTCCTGTATTATAGATACATGCGAAAGTGCCTGTTCCACCGGTTGTTCCGCTGTAATTTACTCCCTGAAAAGTGTTACTGTCAATTGTCAGGTTCGCTGTTGAAGCACAAGCTGAATTATATATACAATAAACAGATGCAGAAGTAGCCGCTGCTGTTAGAGTAATAGAATTTATTGTATTATTATTTTCATTTAGAGAGGAAGTTATTGCTCCTGTTTGATAAATTGCAAAACAACTAACGGATGTAGCTGAAGTTGACAAATTCAAAATATTACCGTTTATATTTAAATTAGCTGGTGCTAAAGTGTTATAAATTCCATATGTTGAACCTGAAGTAGCCGATGCATAATTTGTAGTTATATTATTATTATTTATATTTATTGTGTTCGAAGCTCCGGGACCTCCCGCTTCATCATCAATAGCTGTTAGCTGACTCGTTGCCGAACTGCTCGTTACGACAATTGTATTGTTATTTACATTTATATTTGCACTTACAGAACCCATTAAAAATATACCTCTCAATACAGCAATATGGTTAGAACCTGAACCATTATTATTATTAATATTATTGTAAGATATATTTGAACCCCATTGGTTATTTGAATAAATACCCCCGGATGGATTAACCGCAGAAGGCGCTCCACCAAAATTTAATAATTGGTTACCTGTAGCTGAAGAAGCACCGCCTAAATCATTCCCGGTATCGCCTAAAGTAAAAGGAGAAGGAGCAGCATATCCGTTTATCGCTACGCAATAATTACAATTTTGAATTGTATTGGAATAAAATTTATTATATGAATTAGAACCGGCAGCAGATGTAATTGTAATTGAAGTTATTGCTGCAGTAGGAGTGGAATTAATAACAAGTATTCCGATAGAACCTGATATCATAGCACCTGATCCTGCAACGTTATTATTATAACTTAGAGTAATAGTGCAATTCGTAATTGTTACATTCTGACACCCGTCTGTTGAACTATTTTTAAATAGTCCATAGCCATATTCCATCGTTGCGTTATTTGTAGTATTAGGGTCAAATAAATCAATTCCATTTATAGTAACATAATCACTTCCCTGCAAACTCCAAATCCCATCAGGTATAAGGCTTGCGGGCGTTGCATTTCCTGTATAAGCCGTAATTTTAGGATTATTTCCGGCGCCGGACTTTTGAAATATTATAGGATTTGCCGCTGTGCCTGTTGCAGTGATATTTAATCTTGAAGCTAACGTTTCCGTATATCCTGCAAGAACGTTAAACGTGACACCTCCGGTGCCAACACCTTTAGAGTTTAAGTCTGTGATTGCGGCACAAATTGTTGCATAATCCCCCGGAATGCTTTTTGAACCGGATAACTGGGAATATGCATTACTATTTATAATAATAGTAATAATAAACACTAATGTGAATACATAGTAAAATTTCTTCATAGCTAAATAATGTTAAGTTGTTGTAATATGATTTAATATTATTGCTAAGAAGTAATGTGGAAGGATATAATTATATATCAGTAAATACAGTTTTACATAATTATATAAATTATTTATCCCAATCAGGAAAAAATAATAAGATGATAAGAATTACCCTTAATGATCTTTAGTTCTGACAGAACACATTATCCCTTCTAATATGCCGTAAAAACCCCGTGACAAGTTTTGAATTCCCCCATGAATTACGGCTATATTTTTTATAGCTAATTCATGTTAAATAAATTAATATTAAAAAGAAAGTGAATTTTCATAGTTAATACAAAAACTCATTAATCTAACATTTTATTTGCTTATTATCTCTCTTTTTGCATAACTCTTTATCTCTTTATTTATTATTACTTATCTCATGTTATGAAGATTTGCTTGCTTTATAATAAAATTTTTATTACATTTAATCGATTAATGAAGGTTATTAATATTTAATTTTTACAAAAATACATAAAATATTTATCAGAGGGTAACAAAATGTATAAAAAAGCATTTGTTCTCTGTTGCATATCAATTTTTTTATTGTCTTTTAATTTATACTCTCAATATAATAATAAACATTCAACAGTTGTAGCTCCCTGGATTCCGAATAAAGAAGATATAAGTAAAAAAATGCTCTTACCAAATCCGAATACAATCGGATATGCATATTACGTTTCGGGAACAACGAACAGTCAACTATTCAAATTTAGTGTAAGCGCACCGAATAATACTACACTTATTGGAAGTCCTAAACAACATCTGATGGTAAACGGAGATTTTGCAAATCCAACCGGTGTCTGGAAGTTTTATGTTCAGCAGGATACCTTACCATATACAATTTTCGAGGTCGATACTTCCAATGGAAATCTGACAAGCGTAGGAGCACCATTGAATTTAAAAAGCGGACATAAACCAATGGATATGGAATGGGACCAGACAACTAATACAATGTATATGATTAGTACGAATTCAACGCTATCGGAGACTCAATTTTATTCTATGTATTGGCCCACAAAAGAATTAACGTGGATTGGTACTTCAGTTACTTCACCTGCCGCAATTACTGCCGGAGGGTTTAATGCAAACGGGACATATTTTGGCATTGATATCGTAACGGATGCATTATGGAAAGTAGATAAGTTTACGGGAGTCTGGACGCAGGTCGGACCTTTAGGTTATCCCGTAGCTTTTTCTCAGGATGCCGGTTTTGACAGGTCTGATTATTCAAAAATGCTTTGGTGCGCTTGCGGAGGTACTATAGGTTTTTATCAAATTGATACGGCGACCGGTTCCGCAACGCTTATAGGTCCGTTCCCGGGTTATAGTGAAGTTATCGCCGTTGGTTTTTTACCTTTTCCGGGTCCCCAAATATTACATACTCCGCTTCCGAACACGCAAAACGTTTCCGGTCCTTATGTTGTAAATGCAACTGTACTTCCCTATGGTTCAGGAATTGCAATGACAAAACTGTATTGGTCAAGAAATAATCCGGTAGTTACAGACAGCGTTACTATGACAAATACAAGCGGAAATAACTGGACGGGAAATATTCCGGGCAATGGTCTTACCGCAACTTACAGATATTATATAAAAGCTATGGATTCTCTTAACAGAACAGCTTTTTCTCCATATAACGCTCCGGCAAGTCTTCATACTTTTAATGCAAATGCAAATGATACAATCGGTCCCATAATTACGCATACACCTCTTGTAGATATTTTTAAAATTCACTGGCCGGATACTGTATTAGCTTTTGTAAAAGATAATTATGGAATAGATTCAGTCTGGGTCAGATGGAGAATAAACAGCAACGCGGCAAAACAATTTAAACTTTTGAATCCTTCCGACAGCACTTTTACTGCTATATTTAATTCTGTGAATTCAGATGTCAGCATCGGCGATACAATTTATTACAGGATTATTGCTCAGGATAATTCTCCAAACCACAACAAAGATTCAACCGGTTTGATTAGCTTTAAAATAATACCATCCGATAATACCTGTATTGGAAATGGAAATGTCACAATCGCTTATGGAAGCCCGTTTGATACATACTGGAAAGGTTATAAGACTCAAATGCTCTGGACTGCCTCAGAGATTATAAATAATGGCGGAGTGAGAGGGAATATAACACAAATCGGATTTAATATATTAACCGCGGATACACAAGCAATGAATGGTTTTAATATTAAAATGCAAAATACTTCTATTTCATTGCTTTCAAACGGATTTATTACATCCGATTGGTTTACAGTATTTAGCGGCAGATATATGGTGCCCGGGACAGGATGGCAATATATTGCTTTACAAACACCATTTTACTGGGATGGTGTCAGTAATTTATTAGTCGANNATTTTGGGAATAATACTTCTTCAACCGGTTCTTATGTTCAGGGAACAACTGTCTCAGGAATGGAATATTATACTTATCGCACTGATACACTTGCCTGTTCTGTATATCCTAATGCATCGGGCTCGTCATCCAGACCAAATGCTTGTTTTAAAATTATTCCCACTGTGGGAATTACGAATAATAATAATAATATTCCGACTGAATATAGTNNATTATCCAAATCCATTTAATCCCGTTACAAGGATTAATTATGAAATCCCCGTGCAGGGTTATGTTAGTTTAAGGATTTATGATGTACTCGGCAGGCAAATAAAAGAACTTGTAAATGAAATTAAATCGAGAGGCACTTATTCTATAGATTATGATGCTTCCGGTCT
>PNBM01000376.1:0-4401 GCA_003135995.1 Ignavibacteriota bacterium
GCTATTTTTAAATTTGTTAGAATCTGGCATCAATCGGGAAAAAACTTTATCTGTATCGAACCATGGACCCGCGATGTCTTTGCCCTCGATAACCCCGATCAAAGTCTCTGGATTAGACCGGCTGAATCTATGACTTTATACTTAACCATATCCGCAAAAATAATAGAATAAATACAATAGTTTCAAGTTTATTTGTAATTTTGTATTGAAAACATAGTACGAATGTACTACTATTTAAAATAACTGATAGTGAAACTACTCCTAACCAAGGAGAGCACTGTAGCGAAAACCCCACCGTGACAAATCAAAGCTATGATATTTTCGGAGCTTTTTGTGTTTAAAAAATAAATATTGATAAGTTTACAAATGGAGCTTATAATTTCGATAATTGGGAATGATATAGTTGGCTTTTAGTATTTTCGATAGGTATTACTTTAATGGTAAATAAAATATTACAATTAATAAATTTTATAGATTCTGACGGCAATCCTACACCGGGTCTAATATCTACGCGAAACACACAGATGAATGAACTGAACATTGATGAGCAGGCGGCTGTTTTTTATGCTCGTCAGTTTAAACGTGTCGACTATGTATTATTTCGACGCTTTTCAGATGGTCGCTCATCTCAAATAGCAGCTTATGTTGTAGATAATTCAGATGGAAATCTCGATAATATGGTGTTAGCTAATCTTCATTGGGAGGTGTGGCTCCATGGAGCTACACCATTACTATATATTGCATGGCCTACTCATATTGATATTTTAGCATGCGCCCGTAAGCCAGATTTCTGGATAAACGGAAAATGTCATTATGTTCCGGCGAAAAAGCTTGATTTACAATCAATGATAAAAACAGCAGTTGAAATTACGGATGAATTAGAACAGTTTTCTGCTATGCGACTTTTAGATGGGACGTTTTGGGATAAACCACAAAATGAGGAATTCATTGACAGTTCAGAATCAGCTCATCGAAAGTTGATTCAAGCAGTTGTCGATACTGATACTGAATTAAAGGGTAGCGAAAATCCCATTATGCGGCGGCTTCTTTTGCTTATGGTCTTGATAAAATATCTCGAGGACCGAGGGGTTTTTCCGAAAACATTCTTTAGCGAGTATTACGAAGGGGCGAATAGCTTTTTCGATGTATTGAAGGGGAAATCCCCTCAAGCTGTATATAGTTTATTAAAGGATCTTGAGAATAAATTTAACGGTGACATATTTTCTCTTCATGAGCAAGGGCATTTAAATCTTACTTCAGAAATTTTAGAGAGTTTTGCCAATTTAGTTGAGGCAAAAATTGTGAATAGGCAATTATGTTTCTGGCGACAATACTCCTTCAAACATATTCCGGTTGAAATCATTAGTAATCTTTATCAACGTTTTGTTCAGGGCGTTCCTGGAGCAGTTTATACACCGCTATTTTTAGCTTCATTAATGCTGGATTATACCATGCCCTATAAAAGGCTTACAGGAAAAGAACGTGTCTTAGATCCGGCGTGTGGATCGGGCGTATTTCTAGTAGGTGCATTTCGAAGACTGATAAACAAATGGCGTAGCGACAATGACTGGAGTCGTCCTGATGTTAATACACTCAAAAGCATTCTAAAAAGGAGTATTTATGGGATAGAGTTAGATCGTTCCGCGATAGACCTAACTTCATTTAGCCTATGCTTAGCAATTTGCGATGCTTTAAAGCCAGAAGTGATATGGAATGAATTAAAATTTGATAAACTCCATAAAACAAATCTGATAAAAACAGATTTTTTCTCGATTGTTCTTGATTATCATCACGGCAAACCTATTGTTTTCGAAGATAAATTCGATGTTATCATAGGTAATCCCCCATTCGAATCCAAGGTTTCGGATTTTGGTAAAGAAGTTTTAAAAACAGACAGTAATTGGAAAGACTTACCAGATAATAATTCTGCATATTTATTCCTAAAAGAATCTTTTAATTTTCTACTCCCTGATGGAAGGGTGTGTTTAATCCAGCCTGCTGGTTTTCTTTATAATCGGAAAACTCAAAACTTCCGTAGTACCTTTTTTAGGAAACATGCGGTTGACACTATTTTTGATTTTGTATCGATTCGCCATCTGTTTGATAACGCAGATGTCAAAATAATTGCGCTACTTGTTCAAATTAATAAACCGTCTGAAAAGCATCAGATTACGCATCTTACTTTCCGCCGTACTATAAGTGTTAATGAGCATATCTGTTTCGAGCTAGACCATTATGATTGGCATCAGGTTTCAAATAGTGATGTTGAAAAATTCCCTTATTTATGGCGCTCAGATCTTTTAGGCGGTGGGCGGCTTGTTTACATGTCGCAATATCTTCAGACTATGCGTAAATTATCAAAATTTATAAAACAGAAGAAGTGGGAATATGGTGAGGGGTTTATTAAAGGTGAGAAAATAGAAAAAGTTGAGAATAATAAGAAAAAAATTTTAAGAACAGAAGCTGCTTTCTTAACTGGTAAACCATACCTTCCAGACAAAGCTTTTACTGAATTCGGTATAGATAGGGCTAAAATAATAATTAACGAAGAAAAGCTCTTTCATACCTCTTATACAGAAGAAAGGTATAAATCCCCTCTTCTTTTATTTAAAAAAATCAATACTCTTCCTGTTGAGTATTGGGAAGATGATTTCCTCGGATACGATCACTCTGTTGTGGGAATTCATGTTCCAATAATCAATTCGTTAGAACTTCGTGGACTTTATGATTTTATCAAACGCAACCATAGTATTATCAATTTTTGATAATACTTAATAGTTCAGCAATTACAGGACACTCTACTTCTATCCTTAAAAATGACATTGATGAGTTGCCATATCCCGAAAATTTAAACGATTTCACTTTTTCTTTTTGGGAGACAGCTTTGTGCGAAGATGTTGTTAACAAAATGATTGATTATATTCGGCATGGCCAGAATTCGGATTTATTAAGATTATCTGCAAGTGAGCATGATCTTCGGGTTTACTCACATATGTTTATAAACATGATGAAAAGTATATACAACAATGTGCAGGCATTGAAACCTATTCCCTTCGATGGGTTGATTTGCCAGCCTTTTGCTTTTGGTAATCCGCCTGATACTTGTTTGTTTGAAGAACTGAAAGAAAGTAATCTTCGGAAACTAATTTATGTTGATCAAACTTATAGACACCTTCGAACTACTCGAATCTTACGTCTCTATTTAGAAAATGTTGTTATGTTAGTAAAGCCAGACAGGTTACGTTATTGGATCCGTTCAACGGCTGTTCGTGACGCGGATGAAACGATCATAGAATTGCAAGGACAAGGTTATTGAAAAAGAATGGATTATATTGAGCAAATAGCATTTGGTAGACTTACGTCTGGTGTTTATCCTAAAACATCTGTATCACGGATAATCAATTTCGTATATTTACAACTGCCTTCCTGGCGCGATGACCCAGCTCGTCCAAAGAAAAAATCAGAAAACCAGTTAAATCTAAGTTTATCAAAATACTTAAATTCGATTGATATAAAAGAAAATTTTCCTATGGTACATTTTAACCGCGAAGAATATCAAACAGGTCAAAGTTCTGTTGATATTTCAGCATCACCGAAAAAGGAAATAATAATTGGAGCAAAATTGTATACGAAATACAATCCTGTAGTCATTTTTGAGTGTAAAAGGCTCCCAACTCCTGGTCATAATCGCGAAAAAGAATACGTAACAGGTTTGAGCGATAAAGATGGTGGGATACAAAGATTTAAAATCGGTTTACACGGAGCGGACCAAGACGCAGTTGCGATGATTGGTTATTTACAAAAAAATATTCCTTCTTATTGGTTCAATGAAATTAATAAATGGATTAAAGATCTTACTAAAGATAAATTAAAAGATATTTGTGTTTGGGATGCCAGTGAAACGCTTAAGGATTTTGTAGAATCACCTTCGATCGGTGTTGCCAGATGCCTATCATCTCATAATAGAACTGGAATCGTTACGAATAGCCAAGTCGTAATTCATCATCTTTGGGTCAAAATGTAAAATAGACGTTGTTCCCCTTTTATTATTTTTTATATCTTCTTTTGATCGACTTTTGTTACACCTTTTTTTCATGTGAGTTGAGATACGAATAGCAACATCGTAAATTTTAATTATTTACTCAGTAATCCTTCGAGTAAGATCTGCGCCACTTTTTTGTCGAGCGGCTGATTGTTGTTGCCGCATTTCGGGGACTGAATGCAGCTGGGACAGCCTTCCTGACAGGGACATTCTTTGATGGTCTCCAGTGTTACCTGCCACAGCTGTTCGATTAATTCAAAACCCTTCTCGGCAATGCCGACGCCGCCGGGGTGGCCGTCATGGATAAATATCTGCGCCTGGCCGGTATCGGCATGGAAAACGGTTGACACCCCGCCAAT
>PNBM01000376.1:4406-4552 GCA_003135995.1 Ignavibacteriota bacterium
TCGGTGAACTGGGCTTTTCTTTTATAACCGAGTACTCTGGTGGTTACTTCCACCTCACCGAGATAGACCTTGACGTGTTTTGTTTCTTTGGTGCGGAGCGTATTCAAGATGTGGAGGTCGGTCAATTCTTTGGTTTGGGTATAGTA
>PNBM01000325.1 GCA_003135995.1 Ignavibacteriota bacterium
CAACACAAAAACAAAAGAATTGGCAAAAGGAATTTGTAAAGAGGTATGGAAAAAAGAAGGGTAAAAATAAATAGAAAGGGGGGCTTAACATGACATTATATGATGCTACAATTGGAATGGTATTAAATGGAATTAATGGAACAATTGATATGGGAAAAGATGTAATAAATGGAGTACCGAATGGAATTTTAAAACCAACACCACGTACAACTGATGTTGGAAAAACTGCAAGTGATGCTACCAAAGGAATAGTAAAAGCAGTGGAGAAACCTTTTCAGGGCATAGCTTCAGCAACTAGTTTCTTAACTAATAATTTTAGTGCAATTTTGGCTATAGCAATATTGTCAATCGTGGCTTACATTGTATCAAAAATTGGAGGTGGTAAGTAATGCATACAGGAGCAAGCGGAATTGCATTAATAAAAAGATATGAATCTTGTAAATTAAAGGCTTATATTCTACCCGGGGAACAATATTACACAATCGGATGGGGGCATTATGGAAGCGACGTTAAGGCTGGCATGATATGGACGCAGGCAAAAGCTGACAGCACATTTGTAAATGATTTACTAAAATATGAGGCAGGCGTTAAAAAATATATATCATATAAATTAAATCAAAATGAGTTTGACGCTCTTGTATCTTTTGACTATAACTTAGGGGCTTCTGTTTTGAATCCTTCAACATGTACTCTAGCAAGGTTGTTGAATAAAGGTGATGTAATTGGAGCTGGAAACGAATTCCCAAATTGGACAGGTTCAAGAAGTACTGCGAATAGAAATGGACTGTTAGCTCGAAGGTTAGCTGAAAAGGCTTTGTTTTTAACGCCCACAGCGACCACACTAGCAAATAAACCAGTTATAATAACACCTGTACCTTCTCTAAAAACAGTTGTACCAGCGACACCTAAGACACCAGCAACAACAACACCAGCAAAAGTAACAGGTTCACCAGCACCAGCTAAAACACCTGTAAAAACAAGTGTAAAAATGCTTGGATTAGGTGGTTTAATTGGAGTAGCTTATTTTATATTTGGAACTGACTAAAGAGGACATATACGGTCATAATAAAAGAAGTGTACCAATTTTGGGGCACCTCTTTTTTTTTATAGAAGTTTGGAAAATAAACTAGGAATAAAAAACAGAAAGTAAAAACCAAACGTGCATGGAATCTTTAACTGAAGTTGAAAGACACGAAAAAATGATAATGAACACAATGTACAAAAAGATATCGATTTCCCACTCTAAAAACAAATTCCCACCAAACAAAACAAATTTTGTAAATAAGTCCTGAAAGGCTGCACAATCAAATGGAATTAATTAGGAGAAACATCAGAAATGATTTTAAGGTGTATTTATATGCCTAGAATTAAGAACGCTTAGAATCGACGTAGGGACGTTTAAAAGACGCTTGAAAAAAATATAGAAATAATATATAATTGCAAGTGGGAGAAGGTGAGAAAATGCCAAAAAGAGACAACGAAAAGTTTACAAGAATACAAATCCACATACCAAAAGAAGAGTTGAAAATGTTTGATGAAAAAATTCTAGAATGGAATACAATACCAAGAAAATTATTGATAGAAAAAATAGTGAGGGATTATATAAAAGAAATTAATAGGAGGTAGAAAAATGAAAAAAGAAAAAATGTGGCTTGAAACTCATATATGCGGAAACTTAGTCCATATAAATTTTGATAAAATCGAAAGAAATGATTTAAATTGTTTACATGATATATTATTTTTTTATTTTGAAAAAACACCACTTTTTAATATAAATGCTATAGACTTGAAATTGACGTATGATAAAAAAATAAGCGATGCAATAAATAGTGTTAGACTTAGCCGAAATGAACACAACAGATATTATTATTTTGAAAAAAATATAAAGTTGGGGAATAGCTTCTTTACTTTATTTATCTATTAGATCACTTGATGCGATTTTTAATCGTATAATCAAGTGGTCTAATTTTAAAATTAACTTAAGAAAAGTTTTAGGAGGGATGATACCTTGATTGGAATTAAAACGTATAATAAATATGTAAAGATTAGCGGAAAAACAATTACAATAAAGGATTACATAGATATGGAAAATATGATTGGATATACCGTTAAAAAAAACAATTCGACAAATGATGAAAGCAAAGAATTATATAAATCCTTAAATAAAGAAATGGAAGGAAACTTTACTGAAAGGGAATTATGCACGAATGCATCCATAAAATTATTTAAAATATTAGATAAACTTATAGAGGGAGAATTAACTGAACGAGAATCATATGAAAAACATTGCTTAAGAGCAACACAAAATTTGTTTGATACTGTAGAATGTAACATAGATAAATGGCAGGCATACAATCCAAAAACTGAAAAATATAATGGTGGAAAATGTACAACTAAGTTTTTGACTTTAACATTTAAAGAGGAAATTGAAGATATAAAAAAAGCTAATTATGAATTTACAAAATTTAATAAACGGTTATCATGGGATTTATATAAAATAAATAAAAATGTTATGAAATATATATGTGTTCCAGAAATACAGGAAAAAAGATATAAAGAATATCAATGTGAGGTTTGGCATTATCATGTTATCTATTTCAATTTACCTTTTAAAAAATGGGACAAACTCTTAGAAATATGGAAGGATAAAACAAAAGGTGGTCTATTTGTAGAAAGCATTGAGAATGACAAAGACGGAAAGCCTATTGAAAGCGTAACTAAGTATGTAGCAAAATATGTAAGTAAATGTAATTCACAAGGATTACAAAATTATGATTTGTGGAGTAAAAGAGGATTGCAAAATAAAAAAAGGTTTATGACTTCTAAGGGACTTTACAAACCTATAGAGCGTAGATACTTAATAGAGGACGAAGAAATGGCTGGTGTATATGAAGAGTCTGTAAACTCTTCATACGACGCCAAAACATACGAAACTAAATATCGTGGTAAAATTGTGTTGACAAAATATAAAATGGAACAATTGCAATCTAAGCGACTTCTGCGGGACTTAGAAAGTATGAACAAATGTAACTTGTTAAAAAATAATTATCAAACAAAAGAAAACTTAATATCTAAATTATTCAACGAATTAGATATCAAAAAAGAATTAGAAGAAATAGAAATTGATAAAAAATTTGAAAAATATCCAATGGCAATAGCTCGTGATTTAATTAAAAAAATCGAAACCGATGGGCAATTGAGAATGACTATATAAAATATAAAAACAACAAGTAACAAGTTAAAAACAAGTTATTCTATAAAAAATCAAGCATCTATAAAACGTATTATTGTATTAGATAAAACGTAAATTTGATGCTTGATTTTTTGACATATGACTATCAAATCTATTATAACACAATTAAAATGAAAATGTTGTAATATTATATAGTAATTTGTCGAATTAAGGATTTTGTAGTAATAAAAAGAAAGATGGTGTTTAAATGGGATTTTTAGGATATTTAGGGTTGCTTTTTGCATATTTCCTGTTTTTATATTTATTTAGATTTTTGTTTTATTTTGGAATTGTAAAAGTTATAATGGAATCAGTGAAACAACAAAAAAAGAACAAAAAACAACAAAAAACAGAGGAGGGAAAAAAATAATGGAAAAAATAAAATGTAGCAAATGTGGTAAATTGTATTCAAAAAATGGATTGAGAATGCATGAACTCACATGTAATGGATTACAAAAGGAAGATATCGAAAAAAGTCAAAAATGTGTACATGATTTGACATTATTACATAAAAATGTCGAAAGCCAGTATAGGGCAATTTTAGACGGTTATAGTGCGTATTGCAAAAAATGTGGGGAGTTGATTTAGATGGATGAAAATACTAATGCAAATGATTTTATCAAAGATATTGATAGTGAAAATAATATCGAAAATACCAACCCAAATTTACAACCAAAACAAGGAAATAAAATAATTGATATATTAAAAAGTAAAACTGGACAAGGTTCAATTGATAGTTATTTAGACCATCCGCTTAATTATAACAATTCTAAGAGCGTAGGACAGATTTTAAGAGGGCTAACTGGATTTTGTGGACAACTTGACCTTGCTATTATAGATTTAGCTATGGGGCTTATAAGCTTATTTAAAGGCAAGGCTACAAATGTATAATTTAGAATTAGGACACACTACAGTCATTGGAAGGACACAAGAAGGAAAAACATATACTATAAATAAAATTTTAAAAAATGAAAATAATGGTGTAATTTTTTTTAATACTCAATTGGAAGATTTGAAAGGATATATAAAAGCGGATAAAATGACACCCTTCAGTCAGATTTTAAATCTTCTAAAAAAGGGTCAAAAAATAAATTATTTTCCGGATTCAAGGATGGAAATTCAAAGCCAAGAAATAAAATTTTTAATAGAAAAATTATTTGAATATGGAAAATTTGATAGAAACAATTTTGTATATTTTGTTGTTGATGAGGTGCATTTATTCAAAGAAAAAGCATTGTCAGCAGTAGAAAGAATCAGCACTGGAGGTATGAGATTCGGAATTAGAGGAGTTTTTTTAAGTCAAAGACCAGCTAATATTTCCAATACGCTCATGACACAATCAAATAATATGATTATATTCTTTTGTAATATGGAATCCCAATATTTTAAAAGTTATAGTATACCAATTGAAGATATTTTAAGTTTAATAAAATTTAACGGTAAATATAGTTTTTGTACTTATGATTTTAAAAAAATAAAAGATTATAAAGCTATTTAAATTTAGTTAAAATGTATTTAAATTTAATTAATTGAATATTTCGACAAATTGCGCTAAAATATGTATATACTATGAACAAAAAAAGGAGGTTTTATAAAATGAAACTATCTAGTTATGAAAGCCCAATTACCGGAAAAACTGGTAACATATTTGATGTATCTGATTTATGGCAAAAAGTGCTAGGAGTGGTAGTATTTGTAATGATATTTATTTTTGGACAAAAATTAGCGGATATGATATTCCCTAGCTTTACAACGCCAGCAACTTCTACAACTCCAGCTACAAAACTAATGACATATTTATAAAAAAAATAGGAAAGAAGGTAACTAAATGGAAACTTATAACAGTACACTCACACAAGTAGATTTATTCGATACTGCAACTGTAGTATGTACGGCAGGGCTATATGCTCGTTTGGGAACTTATGTCGTTTCGGCTGGCGAAATGTTATCAATTGGGCATGGTGATGATAATGGGTATAGTAACGCAATTGGAAGATTTTATGCTCTTTTAGACTCTTCAGGCCCGGCGGTTAGTGCTGGCACGATTCGAATTAGTGCATTAACTGCACAAGGGAGACCTCATTCAATTCTATGGGAGGGGAGAGGGTCACTAGTGGATAATAATCCCACAGATAGGACAAAACAATATCCTTTCCCACAGGGGGATTTATGGATAACTCAAGATAAAATGTTGGAATTTTCTTACAAAATAGATGTAACTGCTACACTAACTTTGGCAGATTCTGTAATCAGATTAGATGTAACAAAAGCGGCAGTTTAACAATAATTTACAATTAAATAAAAGAATAGGTTGTGCATAAATTTGTACAACCTATTTTAGAATAGGAGGAAATAATGGATAAAACGTATATAGAAAGTGTATATTTTCAAGATTACGTATTAGCTGGAACTGACAGTGATAAACAGTTTATAATCCCAAGACTTGGTAAAATTGTAAAAGTAAAATATTATTTGAGCGATTCTATGAAATCAACTGTTTCTGTTAATTTAAACTTAATAAATAGGAAAGCAAGCATAAACGGATTACCTTTTTATTCTATTGGTAATAGTGCAATCTTGGGAATGGAAGAAAACTTTACATTAACATTTAATACTAAAATAGATGTAAAAAGTAGGGACACGATACAAATGTTTACACATAATACGGGGTTATTTGATACACAAGTGTCGGCAAGTGTAGACATACAATATGCAGATAATGAGGGGGTGACTGAGTAATGGCGGTACAATCTGAAAATTATAAAATAGGAGAAGTACAAAGTGTTCCAACTGGCTTTACTATATTGGACAGATTAAAAAAAGTTCATGATGATTTATATTTAATACAAAACGGAATGATTGCAAGGACAGAAGTGACAAGACCTGCAGATGTAACACCATATGTAGGATATGACATTATAAATAATACGGGAGCGACAACTTTATTACCAACTTTGGATTTTGGAATAACTTATGCCAATAGATTTGTTGAAATACAAAATATAATATTGGTAGAATCAGACCAATTAATCCCTACTATGGCTTTTCATTTTTTTAAAGTAGCAACATTAGGTGCTTTAAATGTAGCAGATAATACACAATTTCTTCCTGCTTATAATGATATTAAAAATAATTTAATGGCGAGTGTAAATATTGTGAGTACCGACGACCCATATTATTTTGCATATGCTGTGGCAAGAAGTGCAAAAGGGCTAACTCGAATTATTCAACTTGACGCAGAGGGAAAAACATATTTTGCTATGCAATTATTAGCAGTATATACACCATTAGATTCACAAAAAATTACCGTAATAGTAAATGGATTTTGCAGATAAAAGGAGGTAATAAAATGCCAATAACACCAGTAACAGCGGTACAAGTAATTAATACGAATTTAGACGAAGTTTATATTAGGCAAAGTAGTTTTATTGTAAATACAGAAATTATTACAAGCCCAGTTATAGAAGCCTATAGCATAGGGGATTTGGTAAACAATGCTTCAAGTAGTATATTACCAAATTTAGATTTTAGTAGCTTTGGTACAGGCATAGCAAATAAAAATGTGGTCATTGAATCAATAACAGTGAAAAGTAATAATGGCGGAGCATATGCGCTTACTCCTCTATTTACTTTTTATAATTCCGATAATTTAACAGGCTCAGTTTTGATAGATAATAATTTTTTTAATCCATCTTATACTGAATCAATTTTAAAAGAAATTTGTATAATTGAACCATTGCAGACCGTAATTCCCGTAGGAAATTTAATTTATAATATTATGCAAAATGAATTAATTCGGATAGGTAAATTAGATACAAATGGTAAGTTATATTTTGCTATGGTTTCTACAAAGTATTATTTGCCGATAGCATCTGAGCATTTTTACATCACAATAAAAGGATATCTTGAGTAAAAAGGAGGAGTTAAAATGAAAGAAT
>PNBM01000354.1:0-11002 GCA_003135995.1 Ignavibacteriota bacterium
TTATGTTTTTAAATTATAATTCGGTAATGAATATTTTCAGAAAGAATTACAAGATTTCAAATCCGAATACGATTCAACTATAAAAAATACGAATAAAGATATTCCCATCATTAACGCGGGCGCGATGAGAGTTGTTTATTTAAAAGGTCCTTTGATTTATCATTGCATCAGAATAATGCTTGGTGAAGAGAACTGGATAAATTTTCTTATTTCGGTTTACAATGATTTCGAAAATTCCTTTTTTACTTATACAGACCTGAGAAATTATTTAATTAAATTTGATTCGACAGGAAAGTGTACGGAATTTCTTGATAAGTGGATGACAGAATTAGGTTTGCCGGATGAAATCTTAAATTAAAATTAAATATCAAATTATTAAATCAGTATAATCCGAAAGATTTAATTTGTAATTTTCTATTACTTGTTCTACAAGATTATCACGGATTATTAAAATTAAATTTGATTGATTGGTATTAAATAGATTTATTATTTTACTTACAGCCGGTTCAAGACCATCCGAATTTAATTCGAGAAATCCGATTTCATCTATTATTAGCCAATTGGGATTTGATTCAAACGCATCAAGAAGCTCATTCTGCGCCCATTCAAAAATATTTTTCGCAAATTTGTAATTTCCGATTTCAATAATATTCTTTTCCTTTTTGTTTTCATCAGCTTCAAGCAAATGCGATTCACCGGATTTAATACGGACTAAATATCTTTTTGAATCAATCACGGGAGCAAAGATGCCATCAATGCTCTTTTGTAATTTAGCCCATTTCATAATTTTTGTAGTTTTTCCGGAATGAACTTTTCCGCTGTAAATATATATTTTAGCTTTCTCCGAACTCATAAGTTAGTAATATTGAAATTGTTAATACAATAAAATTTGATAATCTTCTTAAACCGGAAAATTCTTTTGCTTTCTTCCATGCATATTTTACAATTGCTCTGAGCGTGGGAAGTATTTTTATTATGCTATCTACATCTTTTGTGTATTTATTTTCCTTAATGAATTTCTTCCTGAATAATTTGGAAATTAAAGGAGTAATAAATTTTATCCATATTATCATTATCAAGACTGACCTGACAATCATAAATAAAACAGAATCAGAATTAAAATATCCTTCTCCTTTATAAACATAAGATAAAATCAACAAAATTATTGAAAATGCAAATAATATTTTCGATAATTTTAATCTAAATCCTTTTCGTTTAATTTTTTTATTTAGTACGGTATCATTATTAACATTTGAAATTATTTTGTTTATATCTTCGATATCAAATTCAGAACTCGAAATTTTATTTTTTATTCTATATTCCAACCGGGCACCATAAATTCCGGCAAGAAGACCTGCTATCAAATGAATTCCAATGTATAAAAAAATAATCCAGTAGCTGATGCTTATATATCCGGTATAATCTTTTAGACCGAAAACTTCTTTAATGACAAAAGTCGAGAACTGATCGATGGAATTCCATAAATTATTTCCGAAAACAATTGTAAGAAAAATTATTTTTTGCAGAGATGAAAAAATAGCAGTGATTACTCCGAGAAACACAGAAGAAAACATTTTATATCCCCTGTTCCAAAAAATTATTTCTCCAAGCAAACCCTGTATTAAAACCGCAAGGTGTGCTGTGAAAGGCGTATGAGGACTGACTAAGGCTTTAATAATAATTGTTATCAGGCAGGCTCTCATAATAATTCCGTGTGAGGTTGAAAAAGATGCAAGCAAAATTATGATTATCACCGCGACATTTCCAACAATAAGCCCGGTAAACGGAATTCTGAAGGCGTGTAAAATCCCGCCAAGGAACGCTTCGCTCAATGCCCATAATGCGGTAAGCCGGTAAATTTTATCTGCTCTGAAATTAGTAGATTCTTCCTGTATTAACATAAAATTATTTTATAAATGAGCCTCGATGCCTAAATTAATATTCCTTCCCTGCATTGGAAATCCATATTCAACTTCATAATATTTATCTGTTAAATTATTTACTCTGAGAATCAAATCATAATTATTAAAAATATTCTGACTTAACCTTATATTGAAAATTGTAAAATCGGCAAGACTCTTCCATGCTTTTGTATCACCGTCTATTCCGTATCTTTTACCCGTATAATAAGTTTCCAGTCGCCAGCCGAAGCCAAAAATATAATTTTTATTTAATACAATATTTGCAGAATGTTCGGGTCTGTATTCAAGTTTATCCGATGATGTGTCGGAATTATTTTCGGAATATAAATAAGTGTAATTAATATTTATATCCGCGTACTTAATTGATTTTTTATAACTAAATTCAACTCCGCTCAAGGTAACATCCCCCGCATTTTGATATTGGTATTTATTATTTCCGAGCGGAACATTTAATATCATATTATGAATTTTCGATAGATATAATGCTAAATTTATGATTCCGATTTTAGTATCATTAAATTTAATTCCTGTTTCGGAATTTAAGCTATGCTCTTCCGATAATCCCGGATTTGCAATATTACTTCCTAAAAGATCGGAAAAAAGTTCTTTTAAAGTAGGAAATCTGNNATACGTGTGCGTAAATATATATTTTATCATTCAAATTTTTCCCAATTCCGAAATGACCGTTAAATACATGTATTCCGCTTCTTAATGGCGAACCATTTGCTTCAACTATGTTGAGGTAATTGTAGTTCAGAGCGAGAATAAAATCGGTTTTAAGCAAATTAAAGTTTTTTTCAATACCCGCGTTGTAATTATCAGCTACAAATTTTTTAAAAGGTTGGTTATAATTCGGCTGTTCATAATGTGTATCTCTTTTAAATAGTAAAGCGATTTTTGCTGAAAATATTTTATTAAAATTTATATCGGGAATTAATGAAACACCTGATGTGTAATCATCATAAGTGGATGAAAATGCATAGGGTTTTAACTGTGGGGAATAACTATTATCATCATACGAATTTAAAATATTAAATTCATTAACGGTGTATATGTTCCCTCTTAATTTAACAGCATTATTGATTTTGAAAACAGAAATCAGGTTCATCATTGTATTGTTCCATGTCGTATATTTCCAGTACCTCGGAGATATAGTATAAATATTAATCGGAACATCTTTCATATTATAATTTTTTCCTAAACTGAGAGAAACTTCATTATTATCATTTAAATTCAAACCTGTTTTAGCAAAAAAACCTCTTTGCAGATAACTGCTGTTATTTCTTTTTTCACCATCTTCATTTTTTGTTATCGCAAAATTTGAAGGGAGATTAAATCCATCGGATTTATCATAATTCCCTGAAACCAGCCAGTATAAAGATTTTACCNNTAATTTGCTCAAAGGTTCATCCGATATTATATTTACCGAGCCGCCGAGTGTATTTGCACCGTACAAAACCGAAGACATGCTTTTCGATACAACTATTTTTCCAACCGAAGACGAATTTATTTGTGAAAGGTCTATATTGCCGTCATAAGAAATATAAAAAGGAACGCCATCATAAAAAACTGCAATCTGCCTCTGATCGAATCCTCTAAGTTTTAAAAGCGCTTCATTCCTTCCGTTTTGCTCGAGAAAAATTCCCGGTAAAGATCTCAACGATTCATTAACGGAAAATTTATCATTTACATCGATACTCTTTTTATCGATTTCATTTGTACTTGTTGTTTTAATTATTGCTTCATCGGAAGCCGTTACAACAATCTCACCTAAATAATAAGTTTTAGTCGAATCTTTTTCCTGTGGAAAAATACTTATTGAAATTAAGAGAAGAATAACTGTAAAAATATTTTTCATGGTTTATTATAAAAAATTAGCCCCGCTTTGCAAAAATAAACGGGGCTAATAATATTATACTCCTTTGCAAAGCGGCAGGCATAAATGTTTTCAGATATACCCTATCGGTTAAATCTCCTTATCGTATCGACTTAGGAAAAGTAACTCGGAGACTTATTAAATTAATATCTTATTTAAGGATATTCAATAACATAAAAATAACATTGGTAAAAAATAATCAATTAATTTCTATTCTTAAAATCGCTATATCAGTAAAATAATATTTTATCTGAATCAAATTTATTATCGGGAAATAATAATTATATTTTGAGATTAATTATTTTAAATGTAAATAAAGTCTGTTTTATTTTGTTTTAAAATAAAATGTATAACTGTGTGCGTTGAAGGAATTTAAATTAGAATGGTCAGGATTTAATAAATCATCAAGACTATAATAAGAAGGAGATATGGATTCTACAAACCATCGAAAATTGTTTTTAGAAATATCAGTGTTATGAATTTTATTAATCCATTTTAAATCAAAACTTTTTTGCGTTGTATAATAGTAATAGTTAAAACTTGAAACCGAATCTAACATCACAACATCAAAAACACCGTTATATACACCGATAAAACTAAACATTGTATTAATATCTACACCACCGTAATTGTTAGGCGGATAAGTTAATGCCGGCGGAGCTTCAACATCTAAATGCAATCCATATATTCCATTAGGTACTAAAAATTGTTGCTGATAAGGACCTACGAAATTGGTAGAATCTGAGAAACCATTTATGCAAAATAATGTAGAAAAATTCAAAGGTAAACCTGCAGGAATTTTGAAATCTATATATGCTCCATAAACCTGATTAAATGCCATATTGCCGGAAATATTTTGATAAATATTTTTTCCAAAATTTAAATAGAAAGATTTATCTTCATATGCATATTTTTGATACATATTTATATTGACATTTATTAAACCGGGTTTTAATGTTAAATCTGAAGCAAGAAAATTTACAGTAATATTCCCCCCGGGGGAAATAGTTATATTATCTTTAAATCCAAATTTATCATACGAAATTATTTGATTGTAGTTATTTTTTGAATACATCAAAATAATGAGTTTTCCTGTAACGGGATTATCATCTTTCAAATTCAGATTAAAAGTCAAATTATGCCCGGTAATATCAGCATAATAATTAAAATCATTCGTATCAGTAAAAATCAATTTTCCAAATGAGATGGGAATACTTTCAGGGAGATTAACGTTCATAACACATACGCGAGGATGTAATGAAGGATTAACAATATTTATTTCGGGATTTTGTATTGTCAAGCCCTGGAAAAAGTAACCGAATTTATTTAAAGAATCCAATACAATTAAATCATAAGGAGCAAATGCGTTTTCAATTACGAAACTTCCATCATAGGAAGTTTGAGACACTTGTTCACCAATCTTTACTTTTACATTTGGTAATGCCTGGTGATAATCGTTATATACCTTACCCTTAACGGTCTGTTGAACTTCTGTTATATTGACGGAATTATTATTACAACCGGAACAATAAATAATTAAAATTATGAATACAGTACAAATCCGGTACATAAATAATTCCTGAATTATGTTTTTAAAAGTGAATAAATATACTTATAAAATATTAATGTTTAGTACTAAAATAAGATACCATACTGTAATTATCACAGTTATTAAGATTATTGAAATCAGGATTTAAATAATCATCCAAGTTATAATTTGGTAAAGTCAGACATTCTGCCTGCCACAAAAAATTTCTGTTTGATAAATCTATGTTATGAATTTTTTTTAACCATTTTAAATCAAAACTTTTTTGTGATGTAAAATAATAATAAACAAAACGGTCTATAGAATCGCATAACATTACATTATATGCGCCGACGTATTGGGTAGAATTAATGTTAAAAATTGTATTTTCATCAACGCCTGCTGCATGATCATTTGGGTTAGATAAAAGCGGCGGGCTTTCTACCTGCAAATAATACCTTGATGCCCCTTCAGGAACAATAAATTGTCTTGAAACAGTTCCTACCTGAGTGGAGACAATATCAGTACCTGACACATAAAATAAAGTGGAATATTTAAGTGGTACATTTTTAGGAATGTAAAAGCAATAATAAGGGTCATTAAACGTATCGAATATCATATCACCGGAGAAATTCTGGTAAGATTTTTTGCCGAAAATAATATAGAAATATCTGTTCGTAGGCATACTCAAGTAACTTGTAGTACCGTCAACATAAATTTGTCCGGGGTTCAAAGTTAAATCTGAAGCAAGAAAATTTATATTCAAACTGATACCTTCAGAAATAGTAATATTATCTTTTAGTCCGAATCTATCGTATGAAACAATGTGTTTGCTTGCATCTCTGGTATATAGCAATGCAATCAATTTGCCTCTAATTGGTTTACCATCCGGTAAATTCAGGTTGAATATATTATTATTGCCGGTGATTTCCATATATTCGTTTATCATATTCGTATCAGTGAAAATCAATTTTCCGGATGAGACTTTAATAATTGAAGGAATACTGACATTTAATTTGCATTTACGGGGATAAAATGAAGTACTAATAACATTAATTTCCGGATTTGCTAAGGTTAACCCTTTAAAGAAGTAACCGGAATTTTTTAATGAATCGAATAAAATTAAATCATATGGCGTATTTACATTATTTAGAATGAAATTTCCGTCAGAGGATGTCACAGTTGATTGCTCATCAATTTTAACAATTAAATTTGGAATAGATTCATGCAATTGATTATGGACTTTTCCATTTATGGTTTGTTGTGCTTCGGGTATTATGACGGATTCTTTGTTGCAACTTAGAAGAGAAATGAAAAGAATCATCAGAATTGTATTATAAATATACTTTTTCATAATTAAATCTGATTTTAATTAAAAAAAAATAACTATCTCTTTATTTTAATAACAGCAAAGAACAAATACGAATAATTTAGAATAAAATAGACTCTGTTATTATAATTTAGAATTAATAATTATTCTTTGCAAGTCCGATGGTTATTCTATAATTATGACAAATATACGCTAAAAATGCATTATTTAAACATTGTGGGATATTATCGAAAAAAAAGAATATTAAAAGAATTGAAAGAAATTATTAAATTATTTATATTGAATATTGTTAACAAACGGAGTCGTAGTTCAGTTTGGTTAGAACGCCTGACTGTCACTCAGGAGGTCGCGAGTTCGAGTCTCGTCGATTCCGCTAAAAAAATAAGGCACTTAGTAAATATTCTGAGTGCCTTTTATTTTTTTGGCTACGTTTTGGCTACGATTATTAAATTAATAAAAATAATTTCTTTATTAAAAAGTCTAAAATCAAATTTACGATTCAAATAAATAAGAAATTTTACTAAAGTCTTGAAACAAAAAAATTGAATAGTTTATCGCATATATCGGATGATGATTTTATTAGGGAAGAAGTTGCCATTTTTTGTGGAGCCGGAATTTCTAAGAATTCTGGATTACCATTAGCAAACGAGCTTAAGGAATTCATTCTAGAAAAATTATTTTCAAGTTTATCCTATGAAGAAAAAGAGATGTTTCATCATTTACCCTTTGAAAGTTTTATGGAGGTGGTTTCTGAGAACTCTAATGAGAAAATTTGGGATATTTTTAAACTAGGTCAACCAAATTCAAATCATATCCTTATAGCTAAATTAGCTTCAAAAGGGTATTTAAAAACAGTATACACAACTAACTTTGACTGTTTAATTGAAAAGGCATTCAAGAATGAAGGATTAGTGGAAAATATTTCTTTTATTAGATATTATGATGAGAAAGGTCTTGCCAATATTAATTATTTGGATTTAGAGGATAAAATTACACTTTTTAAATTGCATGGTACCATAGATCACTTAGAATCATTAAGGGCTACCCTAAAAAAAGTAGCACTAAAGAGAGTTAATGAGAAATGGTATGATTCAATAAAATACTTAGTCAGAGACGGTAAGCATAAAAAAATACTTATTTTAGGGTATAGTTGCTCTGATATGTTCGATATAACTCCTCAAATAGAAAATTTGGCTGAGAAATCTAATAAAGAAATTGTATTTGTAAATCATGCTGCATCCTACTCGGTTGAAAATATAAATACTCAATCCTTTAACGATCCTTTTAGGAAATATCATGGAATAAAGATACATTGTAATACTAATAAATACATTGAAAGTCTTTGGAAACAAACAAATTTAGGAAACTACATTAGAATTATTAATGATGAGCAATGGTCTGACGTCGTAAGCCGTTGGTTACTAGATCTAAAAAGTCGGGAATATACCTTGTCTTTAATATCAGGAAGATTGTTCCATATTATATCAGAATTTGAAAAAGCACAGACATATTATTATAAATCGATTGAAATAGCAAACAAGGAAGAAGATAAGTATTGTGAAATACTTGGTTATTCCAATTTAGGGTTATTGTTTTTAGACCAAGGAGACTTTTACAATGCAAATAGATATCACCTCAAAGCTTTAAGAATGTCTAAGAAGGATAGACATGCTCACGCAATAAGTTTACTAAATGTTGGGGTAGCCCAGATGTGGTTAGGTAATAAAAAGAAGGCAATTATATATTTTAATAAATCCCTTAATATAATTCGTGAAAATGGATTTACAGGGGAGGAATGCATATGTAACTTAAATCTTGGCTTTATGTCAATGCAATTTGGGAATTTCAAAAGAGCTATTAAATATCTCGAATCAGCATCTTCTATTGCAAGTAACCAAGGTGAAATTAAAAATCAGGCTTTGTGTTATTTTAACTTGGGTGAAGTTTATTCGAGATTAGGTGATAAGCAAAAAGAATTGGAGTTTAGGAATAAATGTATAGAAACAGCAACACTTATTTGTGATAGAAGCCTAATCTCAGAAAACCACATTGGATTTGGAAATTATTACGCAGATATAGGATACATTGATATTGCTTTTAAACACTTTGAAACTGCTTATCAAATTGCAATAGAAACAAAAAACAGGGTAGTGGAATCACAATATTATATCAATACAGGCCTTCTTAATGCAAAAATAGGAAATGTTGATAAAGCTATTGATTTACTAAATATTTATTTAGACAATTTCAATGGCGTGTATTATGATGGACTGTGTTATTTAAACTTGGGATTTTGTTACATACTTAAGAAAGATTTTACAAAAGCTGAGGATTGTTTTGAAAAATCGATTGAATATTCAATAAAATGTGGCGATAAAAAAATACAGTATTATTCATATTTAGATATATCATATCTATACTTAGTAACTGAAGAATTTGATAAATCTCTAGGCTTTCTTAATAAGAGTTTAGCTATAGCGAAACAATCTAGAAATTTATTGTGGTTAGCTACTATTTATGAAAGGATTGGGATATATTATTCTATTTTGGGAAATAGGATTAGTTCCTTAAAAAATTATTTACATGTTGAGAAAATCCTTTTAAAAAAGAATTCATTTGATGAGCTAGAAAAAATATGCGGTACCATCTTTTTAATTTATGAAGAACTTGGAGATATTGACAACTCAAAAAAATATATAAAAAAGATTGAATATTATCAACATTTAATAAAAAAGAACTAATTAGTTAGTTATTATGATTCTAAAAAAAATTCATTTATAAATAAAAAGACAGATAGTTTTAAACAATCCGTCTTTTATTTTTTTTGAAAATATAATGGGTTAAGGTATTAACTGCAAATACCCTTGTGTCGTTTTTATTTGTGAATGACCTAATAACATCATGATCTCAAATAAAGGCTTTCCCTGTTTGGATAATAGACTGGCATATCTATGACGTAGGTTATGCCAGTTCCAAGGTCTTTGTTTAAGCAGACTTACTTTTCTTGATAAGAACTTTGGTTTTTCAACCCACTGACTAAAAAGTTTTTCGTCATGTTTAAGTCTAATATCTTTTAGACATAAAGGTCTTGGTATTTTTCTTGGTACTACATTAGAGTCTTTACTTTTACTTGTATAAAGTACAACATAATCATCAAATAAATCAGATCCTTTAAACCTTAAAGCTTCTGAAATGCGCGCTCCGGTTTCTTTGACAAAATCAATTAAAAGGTTTTGTTGATGGTTACAAGTAAGTTGAATATTTTTAATATCCTTATCTCTTGGAATGTACTTTAGTTTTTTATTTACTGAATAAAGTTTAACTCCTTTACATGGATTTTTAATAGATAAATCATATTGATCAATAACATGATTAAAAAGTGCTTTGTACACGGCAATCATTGTATTTACAACATAGTTATCTTTTCCGATTGTTTTTTGCTTTTGAGAAGTGTTTAAAAGAACTTTTTCAATATCAGCCCGTTTTATGTTTTCTATAGGTACATTACCAATTGAATCTAACAAAACCTTATAATACCGTTTATTATCCTTATAATACTCTATACTCTTTTTTACTTGAACATAATCAAGTCGTAGGTTAATAGCCTCTAATAGGCTTAAAATTGGCTTCTCAGAGGGGTTTTGAGCTAATTCGGAGAGTTCTTTGTATTTATTGTTTTCAGCCTTTTTAGCCTCAATTTTGGACGAATAGACTGCCTTAGAAAAATATGTTTCTCCATTAATATCAAATTTATACCACCAGCGATTACCCTTTTTAAGTTTTCTTGGATATTGAGCCAAAATATCCTCCTTTCTAATTTGTGTTTATTTTTTAATTTGAATGAATTAAATTTTAATGAGGTAAAAATGAAGTGTCTATTTTTAATGGTTTGTTGGGATTTTGAGACAATGATAAATTAAAGGTGCGTAGGGTAACTATAGGAGTAATCTTATGGCAACCCGTTATCTTTCTGTCAAGGAAGTAGCAGCTCTCCTTAATATTTCTATCAAAACCGTCTATAAAAAGCTGGGTATTATACCAGGTTATTTTAATCTCGGCGGTATGCATTTCTTTGATGAGGAAGAACTACTGAATGGTCTCAAGCTGTTAGCAACAAGACCTAACAAGACAGCTTCACAATTTCACCAAACCCGTGACAAGCACGGGTTGATGAAATAATTAAGAGCCCTGCCCTTTAATATTGGGGCGGGCTTTTTTGTTTATCATCTCTTTCCGCCACAATATCTACGATGAGTGCTAGAACATTTAGGGTGGTGTCTACTTTTAGACTTATGGCTGTTAGATTTTCCGAATAGCATCATTTTGCCCTGTCTTTTGAATTCTCTTCC